>JAUVOB010000387.1 GCA_030599405.1 Chloroflexota bacterium
GACTATTTGCCATCCACGGGCCCCGTCGATCCGGCTACTTTCGATGAGCTCGTATGGAACAGTCTGCATCGCAGCGAGTAGAAGTAAGGTCACAAAGGGTAATGCGCGCCAGACGGAGGCCAGGATCAGGAAGATCATCGCCGGGGCCGGTGGGAAGGGGAAATTTCCGAGCCACGGTTGGGGCCGTACCGCGGTTAAAACCGATACGCCATCTGGTGGAATGATGGATGGATTTTGAAGGATGCCGGAAAGAAGCCCATAATCAGGAAAGACCAATATTCGAAACACCATCCCGGCGATAATATCGGCGATGATCCACGGAATAAAGAGCAATGTAATATATAGCCCGGAAAGGCGAACGTTGCGGTTAAGCAAGAGGGCTACTATGAACCCTAGGAACAGGGTCAGGCTTGTATAGCCAACAAGAAAGACGACAGTGTGACCTACACTTTCACCAAAAACGCCCATATTAAATAGGCGTCTGAAATTTTCGACCCCGACATAAGTCCAGCCCGATGGTTCTCTCTCCTGCAAGCTCAGCCAGACTGTATACAGAGCAGGATAGACCTGAATGGCAAGCAGAACGATGATCGTTGGCAGAATCAGCCAAAAGGGGAGAGAATTGCGGGACCAGCCTTCACTTTTTCGTCGAAAGAGTGATTTCTTCAGCATAGATGTAGTCCACCTATGTAATAACAATTGAAAAGCGACAAAGTGACAAGATGAATATCACCTTGTCACTTTGTTACAATATCAAAGGGCTAAGAGCATAGCAAGATCTGCTAGCTAGTTTGCTGCGTTGTACTCCTCTTGAGTAGCTGTCAGCACTTCGGCGATGTCCGCTGTGGGATCTTGTTTGATCAGCTTGTAAACGGCCTGCATGACCAACTCCTGGGCCTCGTTGGGTCGTTGTAACGAGCCGTACCATGGACGGCATGAGCTGGCGCCTACCGCCTTGGCCGCCTCCACATAAAAGGGTTGCTGGAAGAGCTCGTGCGATTGGGTAGCCTTGCGTACTGGGAACCCACCACCGGGACCTACCACCCACTCCGCATTCTGCTCGGGGTCCATAATCCAGTTGATGTAATCGTAAGCTGCTTCTGGATTCTTCGCTCCGGTGGGAATGACCAGACCGGCAACATCTACACCACAACTTGGATCTTGACCTTCGACAGACACGAAAGGCGACAGGTAAACATCGCCAGCCGCTATGGCGTCGAGCATGTCCTCAGCGCTGCCCTTATCATAGGCGGTGCCGTCGGGGGCCGTGAGCGGGTTCACATAGCGATAGCCGAAAAGTCCCGTGGGAAACGAGCCGGCCGAAGAATCTTTGAACGCTTCTTCTTCCTGGAAGCCACCGGCGAAGGCGATCTCGGGTACATATTCATTGGCTACAATTTCGCGCAGAAATTCGATGGCGGCGATGTTTTCAGGTGTGTTAAGTAGCATATTTTCATCGCCATCGTCGAGAGTGCCGCCAAATGAGGCCATTGTCGTCCAGATAGCACGCGTTAGACCTTCTCCGCCTTTGTCGGTCGAACCAAAGAAGGTTATGGCATACAAGCCTTCTTCTTTCAATCGTGCCGCTTCCTCTAATAATCCTTCCGGCGTTGTCGGATAGCCATCGGGGAAGCGATCTGCCCATACGTAGACGAGCTGGGGCCGCTGGGATAGCGGAATGCAGTAGAGCTTACCATCCGGTCCCTTGCAACCTTCCACCCCGCTCGGGTCAAGATCATCAAACCATGACTGGGCCTGCGCCCACGCCGTCAGATCCTGGAGAGCTCCATTTTTGTGAAGGGGGATGATGTCCTGGCTGTTGGAAAGCTCATAGAGATCGGGCACATCGCCGCCAGCCTGTACGGCCGCAACCAGTTCGGTGGTCATTTTGTCAAACGCCTTCGGCTGGTTTATCCAATTCCACGTGCCGTCAAACGCCTCATTAAACTGGGGGATAGTGTTGCGTAGATATTCGTTCCCCACACGCTCATCGCTGGCCGGGTCTTCGTTGTCCTGGTCATACTGATACCAGGTAATGAAATCCTGCACTTCAACGACTTCGGCGACTTCGGCTTCCTCCGCTGCCCCGGATTCAGCTTCTGTATCCGCCTCATCTGAAGTACAGGCCGCAAGTACCAAGGAAAACAGCAAAACGAATATTATCAAAGACCATTTGCGTTTCATGATTTACTTCTCCTCCTTGACTTAAAACAATCGATATGGACTGTAAGTCTGAAAATGCATAAATGCATCGCTGACTAATACCAAGCCGACGCACTAATGCAAATCAGACGATATCCTACCAAGCGATCAGGGGGTCGGCAACATAGGTAGGGTTATCGCATGAATAACTAGAACGACGAACGGATCGAAAATTGACGACGAATCGATACAGTGACATTATTGCGAATTCAGTCACTAGGCCACACATCCCGCGCAGACGAGGAGTCACACATCCGACAAACAGGTTAGCATAGTGCCAAACATAAGTCAAGTAATACTGAACACAATCAAGTAATGCATAACAAGACTGCTATCAATGCAAGCACAATTTTAATCAAGGGACGGTCAATGTATCCCTACGCGCTTTTTCAACTGATCAACCGCAAAGCGACTCTCATCGAGCAAAGCAGCTTCATCCTGCACCAAC
>JAUVOB010000322.1 GCA_030599405.1 Chloroflexota bacterium
ACATCGGACTTGTGGGTAATCTTTTGATAGTAATATGGCTAATCAGGAGCGCTTAGCAGTTCGCCTGGGGCGTTCATCGTCGCTCCCAAATACTCATGCTGCTGATTCGACGGCTAACCGATATCCCCGGTCTAAAGTATCTACTAGATCCCCACTTTCTCTACACCGCCAACGGCTCCTTCTCTTATTGGCGCATCGCCAGATGGAGTTGGAGCCAATGGGCGAGATTATGACCTTGCAGGAGGAGGTATGGTTGTATGAGGCAATCTGGAGGATCACCTAGCACGATCTCGGCCGTATTTTTGTTTTTGGATGTTCCTGAATCAAAGCTATTTAGGCTCTGTTGAACGAGCGGTTAGCTCAGCGGAAGCGAGCAACTGGATCCGAATGCGAGAGCCGCTATGTATCACAGAAACCCCCTCGGGAATCGTCGCCACTGAGTTTGATATGGCCATCTCGCTAAGCCGGCTCTTCATCCTGAGCGGAGTGAATGAATGCGTGTCTCCGCTCTGGACCAGCTGGCCAAATATGTATTGCGTCCAATCTACCATTCCCTGTAAATCTTCTACTAGGATTGCATCCAGGGTGGGATGGCTTCGATTGGTCCAGCCGCCCAGTTTCTTCATGCCCGGCAGCGCCAGCTGTAAAAAAGCCATGAGATTCGATGGGGGACCGCCTGGGAGACAGAAGACGGGCTTGCCAGCATACAGGCCAAAGCCAACGGCCTTGCCCGGACCGATTCTTACGCGATGGAATATCTTTCTCCAGCCCATGCCGTCTAATATGTGAACAACGAGATCTCGCTCGCCCTTCCAGGCGCCGCCACTTGTAAGTAATACATCGCAATCCGCGAGAAAGGCCTCTAGTCCCTCTCGAATAAGGGAGGCATCATCGGGCACCACCCTGGTTTCAACCGGCCAACCGTATTTAGCACACCAGGCAGCAAGAGTTACCAGATTGCTGGCGTAGAGTTTTCCCTCGCCCAGCGGCTCTCCTGGGGCGATCACTTCATCACCAGTTGCCAGGATCCCAACCCGTGGTCGCTTATACACCAAAACATCGCTATGACCGCCGGCAGCCAGCAACCCTAGGGACGCGGGCTCGAGAGGAGTTCCCCCAAGTATTAGATGATCGTGCTTCTGGAGGTCACTGCCCCGGACAAGTATATTTCGGCCCGGGCCTGCATCACGTGAAACCGAAAGAGTCTCGCCATCATAGGATGTAAACTCCTCGGCAACTACCGCGTCGGCGCCGTCAGGTATGCGCGCACCACTCAACACCCTGACAGCCTCTCCCGCACCTATTTCTCTGTTCCAGGCACCGCCAGCAGCAATTTCGCCGATGATGCGGAGGTGGGCCGGGTTTTTGGTTGACGCAGAGGCAACGTCTCCAGAATGAATCGCGAAACCATCTTTCAGGGATACGTCGACCGATGGGGAATCGGTTCTTGAAAAACGATCCTCCGCCGCAATCCTGCCGGTTGCTTCAACAAGATCGAGTCTCTCTGATGATAGTGGTTGGACGTGGCTGAGGGTCTTGTCTAACGCTTCGCTGAATGAAATCATCTTGATAAATATCGCTGGACAATGAGATCGGTGATGCCCGTAGAATCGTCTAGATCAAATTGCCGTATGCCCGTCTCCAGTGGGGTGTCTGAGGCTACCGCAAAACAGTTTCGCTGATCGCCGATAAGGTCCAACCCTCTATCCTTGCGAACTACCTCGATGGATGGCATACCTGCTCGCTTGTACCCCTCAGCCAGAATGATATCGACGCCGGATATGCCGGCAGCGATCTCTTGTAGACTCATTTCGCGTTCCAGAAGCCGGTAGGTAGCGATCTTATCGGGAGCGGCGACAATGACGTGATCGCTACCGGCCTTGGCGTGACGCCAACTGTCCTTCCCGGGTTGGTCGATATCAAAGCCGGCATGGTAGTGATGCTTGACAGTAGCGACTCGATAACCGCGTCTCTTGAGCTCGGCGATGATTTTCTCAAGGAGGGTGGTTTTTCCAGATTTCGATTTACCGACTGCTGTGATTATTGGTATTGGCATTATTACCTGTGTATAAGTAGGCGGCGATAAGGATCGCGGACGGTCACTATCAGTCATTAAGAGGGATTAGGCTTGCCGCGCTGAGTCTGTCATTTCTTCCATTAGTGTCGCAGCTTCCTCATAATTACGGAGCCTGGTTTTACTCGCCCGATGGTGCCGTGTAGAAAGCAGATATTCCACATCAGCCCCTTAGACGCGTAAAATCGCGATTTGGTATTTGGGAAGAAAGGGTCGAACAGGTCCATCGACAGAGTATAGAATGCCTAGTTGGACCGCGTTACTCGCCTTGGATCATGGCCATGAACTCTGGGTCGTCGCGAAGAGTTGCCAAATCTGGATCATCAGTCGCCCATTTATTGAGGACTGGGTAAAGTCTCAGTCCCAGGTCGATGTTTTTCAAGGCTTTGTCTTTCTGTCCGGTGACGGCGTAGTGGCAGCCTAAGTTGTATAGAACGGTTCCACGCCATTCTTCAGAATCTGACAATCTCGTCTGATGCTCAGCCGCCTGTTCCTGGATCTGATTGGCATAGGCCATATCACCCTGATCTGCGTATAAGAGTGCGACGTGTTGCAGGGCGTGGTAATAGTTGGTAAAAGCAACAGCCCGCCAGATCGGACGGCCGTTCAACCATTCGAAGCGCTCCGGATCATTGAGATCGTCTTCGCTTAGCCGCCGGAGGTCGTTCACCATCTCTTCATGAGCCCGGTCTACCAGTGCCTCGATTTCGCCCCAGGTTGATTCCTTGTATTGTTCCCATATCTTGGCGTTGGTCTGGTTGAAATCTGCTCCGTCTTGAGCAGGTGCTCTGTTCTCCGGATCGGCCAGGTCTGTGGCCATCATGGAATCCCAGTGAGCTACATGGGCCATCACGTCTTTCGGAGACCAGTCGTCGACCTTACCCGCGGCCGAACGAGTCTCATCGTTCATCGATGCCAAATAGCGCTTCTGTTCGTTGAAACTGTCCGTGACAAGCTCAACAAGGACGTCTCCTTTCCTTTCCATTATAAGCCTCTCTTTCTAGCAGAACCGTCATTAGATAACTATGGTAAACAGTATACAATCTTTTTTAGGAGTCGA
>JAUVOB010000045.1 GCA_030599405.1 Chloroflexota bacterium
AATGTGACGGCGGCATCCGGATTCAGCGTGATGGCTGACTCGGTGCTTGGTCGATTCATAGGCATATTGAATGTGATGGTCATTGGGCGTGACGGGTCGACGTCGCCCTCCTGATCGACCGGAATTGTCTTCACGACCTCAGGTCCTTCGGTCGTGAAGTTCCATGAAACGTCCCGGTCCAGTGCCCCACCGGTTACATCCTCCAGGCCGCTCTCGATGGTTATGTGGTAGCGCGTACCCCCTGCCAATGGTTCATCAGGGACGAACCGGTAAATGCTTGTCGAGACCCATTCGCCATTCCCCAGCGTTTCAGGCTCAATGTCAAGCGGTTGAATCAAGTCCGCTTGCTGGGAGGAAGCTACTAATGGAACAACTGGGCGGTTAAAGACAACGGTTATGGCTGCGTCAGTCTGGACGTCAGTCGTTCCCGCGCTTGGAATGATTTGGCTTACTTCTAGAAAGCCAACGGTCTGCAGATTCAAAAAGACGGGCTCACGCAGGGGTTTGCCGTTACGCCCGCGAGCTGAATCGGATAGCTCAACCTTATACTGCTGCATGCGTTCCAGCCTGTCTTCCGGTGTAAATATCACCGTATCAAGTCGAGGCCAGCTAAGGTCACCATCAACCGTGTCCCCTCCTTCCCAGGTCGTGATGCTCAACGCTTCCTCTACCGATGTCTCATCCATTGGTTGGTCGAAACGAATGGTTATCGCCCCGTCAAGCAGTACCTCTTCGCCAGGAGCAGGACTGCTGTAGACAACCTGAGGAGGCCAATCGATATTGATCGTTGGTTCATCATCCACCTCCGGTTCTGGCACGATCTCAGTCGTTTCTGGAGTCGGGACGGAAATCACCTCTGTCGGTTCGGGTGTGATCTCCTCCAAGGTCGGAGTTGGAGAAGGCTCTTCATCCTTTCGACAAGCGGCAAAGGCAAGAACCAACGAACAAAGGAACAGTAGCCATGCGATACGCTGTAAAGACTTCATATCAAGACTCCCAATATCAAATCAAGACAATTGTCATCGAATTCAACGCAACATCTACACTAATCAGATATTTACCCATCACTATATCAACGATCGTAACGTAATCAAGGTTCCGTATCGATAACGATCCCTATACGTTAATCTTTCGTCGCTTTGGCCAGAATCTGCGGCATACTCTTCGTGAGTCCTTGATCGCCCTCAAGCGACTATCTCTCGTGGCAATACCATTTCTCCCCTGCTATAATGGACTAGACGTGAATAAAACGCACCTTATCAACATGTCAGACGAAGAGTGGATGCGGCATGCCCTGTCCTTGGCCAAACAAGCCGCGGACGAGGGAGAAGTACCCGTCGGAGCGGTTGCAGTCAAAAACGGGCAGGTTATCGGACAGGGTTATAATCGCAAGGAAGCCGCCAACGATCCCACTGCTCACGCCGAGATGTTAGCCTTGAAGCAGGCTGCTAGCCAGTTGGATAACTGGCGGTTGGTGGACGTGACCCTGTACAGCACGCTTGAGCCTTGTCCAATGTGCGCGGGGGCAATGATACAGGCGCGGCTGAGCCGGCTTATCTATGGCGCTAAGGACGTTCGATTTGGCGCCGATGGAACTGTAGTGGATGTGTTGAATACGGACCGCTTCAACCACGTGGTCGAAGTGGAAAGGGGAATACTCGGATCCGAAGCGGCTACTCTCATGCAGGCTTTTTTCCGTAACCTACGTAATGAAGGCTGGAAGAGCCGGTGTAAGATTTCGGTTTAAGTACAATTACCATTCACGTTGAATTGAATAATAACCATGGAGAGGTGCCAGAGTGGTTGATCGGGGCGCTCTCGAAAAGCGTTGTGGCCTTTATCGGTCACCGTGGGTTCGAATCCCACCCTCTCCGCTCTCAGGGACATCTACGAAGATGTCCCTTTTTCTATGGGTGAGCCATATTACAGCATGCACTGTTTTCACGTGCTAGTCTTTCTTCTCGAAAGCCATAACAACAAACTCTAGCTAAAGTGCTCAGGGACCAATCCGATGCCTTGCTGTTCCGGATCTTTTCTCCTGAGTGCAATAGTGCGGGATCAGGGTATTTCCTATACTCAGGCAGAATGGGCCGAATTATTAATGACTAGAAAAAGAACAAGTAGTCACAAACGCCAGAAGCAGATCTCCAGCCAACGTAGCCGGGAGAGAAACCTTCGATGGATTCGCATTGGCGGCCTGATCCTGATTGTCGTCGGCGGGCTAGCGGCGCTAGGCTTCTATCGAGCATCAACCGCACCAAAAGTAGACGCGCCTCTGGAGCTAATGGCAGACAACATCGATGGCCCGATCGATGCCCCAGTCAGGATCGTCGAGTTCGGTGATTTTGGCTGCCCCTCTTGTCGCGCCTGGCATAATTCGGGCATCAAGGAGGCTCTCAGATCGGAGTTTGGAGACCGGGTTAGTTTTACCTTCCGCCACTTTCCTGTGATAACGCTCCAGTCGCCGAAAGCGGCCGAGGCTGGTCAATGCGCATCCGAACAAGGCCAGTTCTGGACATTTCACGACTTCATATACGAGCAAACGCCAATCAACGCCCTCTCGGTCGAGCAACTCAAAGGCTATGCGAGTTCGATTGATCTAGAGCCAGATCAATTTAGCCAGTGTTTGGACTCTGGTAAATATAAGAGCTACGTGGCCAGGGACCAACAGGCGGCCTTCTCCGCCGGTGCGGCGGGAACACCGACTTTCTTTATCAACGGGCGCGTTGTATCCTTTTCGTATGAAAGCATGCAGGCTGCAATAAACCATTTGTTAGGCCAGTAGGGTGCCATTATCCAGTGTTTCACAATGGTAGGACTTCGATCAGGGCTCGAAATGATAACTGGCTGGTGGTGACAGTCAACCTGATTTATTCGCTAGAATCGGGACAATTGTTACCACACAGCACTTTCGGGGGAGATTGAAATACTTAAATAACAGGAGAAATCAATTATGGGTCAACTTCAAGACCTAAGACAAGACATCGATAACTTCATGAAGGATCATCCGCAGTCGCCCCTTGGTCACGAGCAGCAGGAAGGGTTCGAAGGGCTGGATTATTACGATGTCAATCGGGAACTGATCCTTGAGGTCGAGATCGAGCGATTCTCGGACGGCGAACCGGTTGTTACTATGCAGACCAGCACCGGTGATGAGCAAGAATACCGGAGATGGGGTCGCTTTTCATTTGAAGTCGAAGGCCAGAGCGCCTCTATGACCATCTACAGCGATCCCCGTGGCCAAGACTTCTTTATGCCCTTCAAGGACGCGACCAATGGGAGCGAAACTTATGGCGCCGGTCGCTACATGGATGAGCACCGTCCTGGTTTTAGACCCCTCGATGACAACCGGTTTAAGGTAGATTTTAACTACGCCTACAACCCATACTGTGCCTATAGTCCCCATTACAGCTGCCCCCTTCCTCCCCGAGAGAATTGGGTTCAGGTGCCGATACAAGCGGGAGAAAAGAACTTCAAGTCCGAGTAACCCAGTGATGTTCGAACATTGTCTGTCCGGTCCTGACCACCAATTCCGAGTACTCGTCAGCCAGAGGGGCCCAATTGGCGTTGATTTTCCTATGGTTTAGAAACGCGGGTTCTTAGAGGGCTCTGTTCGGCAGCCACTCTCGATCAACTATCAATGTGGAGCCGGATCATCGTCTTCGTCCAGATTTACTCGATCAAGTTGGTCTAGACGGCTACTTAATCGAGTAACCGTTTTATTGAGTCGATGCATATCGGTTGCTAGACCGGATAACAAGCGATCCCGTTCTAGCTGGGTCTGACGCTTCTCACTCCGTTGCTCGACAGAGTAAGCAAGTCGTTCAATATTGCCCCTGTTTACCGCCTTCTGCTGATTTAGAAGGGGGCGCACAAATGGTTTTGCAGCAACATTGCTCCAGATATCCCTTAATCCGGCAACCACGGATCCAATTATCGGGAGGTTAGAGCGAAAGGGCTTCTCATGAATGTCGGCAAGATCCGATATGCGGGCAAGCTCTTCGGCCGTAGGAATACCCTGGTTCAAGGCGGCTATTCTTAGATCATCAAGCCCCTCTTTGACTGCCGCTCGCTGAGATTCTGAGATCCTTTCTTTCGTTTCCATCTCTCGCCAGGCAAGAATTGACGGTAGGTTCAGAATCGTATTGCGATAGGCATAGGAGGCGGCCGATCGCACAACCGGATCCAACTTGCTCAGCCATATTCTTTCGGCCGGAAACGTGTCCTCTATTAATCCTTCGACGGAGTAGTGTTTGACCAGATACCGCCAGCGGCTTGTGTGTAGTTGGTTGTGAAAGAATCGACTCCCTTTTCTAGCAACGGCCGACTCAATATGCTCCGCACCCGCGCTAGGGATTAGAACAACACGATAGCCGGCTTTCCGAGCCCGAAAGCATAGATCTGCTTCCTCGTAATAGAGAAAGTATCCTGGGTCAAATAAGCCGACATCATCAAGAAGCCTGCGTCTGATAGCGAAGACAGCGCCGGTTACATACTCAACATCTGCGAGCTGTTCATACTGGCCTTCATCCAGCTCGTCGAGGCCAATATGACCCGGTGCGCCGCGCGGGTATTCTATGTAACCTCCCGCATGTTGAATCCGTTTGCTACCGGGATAGTAAGTCTTGCAGCCTGCGATGCCAATCTGGTCGTCAGCACGAAACGATCCAACCAAATCGGATACCAATCCCGTATTTACGATAGCGTCTGGGTTAATAAGCACAGCGAAATCGCTCGCGAGTTCTTGGAGCCCCACATTGTTGCCGCCAGCAAATCCGAGGTTTGTCTCATTGCGAATGACTTTCACTGAAGGAAATCGCTGGGAAACGAATTCAACCGAACCATCGGTCGATGCGTTGTCGATCACCACGTATTCGGCGTCGTCGTAATCGGAAGCAAGGAGAGAAGAGAGGCAATCTTCGAGGAAATCTCTGCTGTTCCAATTAAGGACAATACACGTTACGGTGGGGTTCATATCGCTGTGTTAAACCTGGAATGGAAAGAAATAGTCAATGTGTTGATAAAATGAGTACGATTTGTGTACTACGGTGATTTGTCACAACTAAACGGTGCGGAGTCTCGAGTCTTGTTTGTCAGCTCTTCTGTCGGGACCAACCGATACATCGCCGGAGATTCGGCGATCTTCTCCACTTCGTAGTGATCCCGCAGGATATTTAACGAATCCCAAAACGGCGGCGTTTTATCTTCGACGTAGTACACCGGAATACCGTTCAGTAGTAATCTATCAACCGATTCTACCAGGCATGGCTCGAGCATCTCAAAGCGGTATCGCTCCGCCACAGGATCTGAATCCGGGATCCGCCTGTAATTCAATACAGATCGATCGCCGTAGTAGGCGACCCGATCGTTGTGGACGTAGGTCATGACAACGGCTTCCGGTTCGGTCCGACCGGCGATATCTACTGCAATTTTCCTGGCGATGTCGCTACCGGCAAACCTAGACTCTAGAGCCCTCACCTGTTTCGGGACAGGGATGCACAGGAGCACAAATAACATTACAGCGGCCAGCCTGCGCACTTGTTTTGCACGTATCCGCTGTCCAAGTAAAACAATAACCTGGGCTATCGAGACGGCGATAAACGGGAAAACGGGTATGAGGAAGCGGCTGTTAACACCACTCGGGGCAAATGCATAGAGGGAATAAAAAACCAGGAATCCCAGAGTAACCACAATTGTCAAGACCCTAGATGGCCGCGGAAGCAGGAACCAACCAAAAGGGACGGCTATCACTGCGATCGGGAAGTTCGCCCAGATAGTCTTACCGGCTTCGATCATACTCCTGCCGCTAACAAATGATGGGCCAAGCATATACGATAGCGAAAACGGGGCGTATGGATACCAACCATGCTCAGGGCTGTAGCTTGTGAGTAGAGGACCGCCGTAATAGTAATTGTTGAAGAGAAGAATCCCAAGTACGCTCAACCCAAGAATAGCGTAGAACGGCCATCTCTCTCTCTCATCTTTAATGGCCGTTTTCTTTGCGACCAGCTCATAAGCACCTATCGCCGGCAGAATGACCATATTTGTGTAGCGGATGAAGAAACTATAGCCAATGAGCAATCCACCTAGCAGAGACAGGACAACTATCTGGCGCCGCGTTCTATGCTCTTGCAGGGAAATCAAATAGAGACATATACCTGATATCAGGATAGTGGTTGCCGGTATTTCCGACCAGGCCGCTGTCCCAAATTCCCAGTAGGCAGGGGTCAAGCCGATCAAGACGGCCGACCAGAATCCAACCCAATCATTGCCACTCAATAGACGGCCGAGGATGAAGGTAACCAAGAGACCAATGAGGGCTAGAACTGGAACGACAAAGTGGGCCGTTGTCTCCGTTCCCGTAGCGATGATACCTAAAGCGATGAGAAGGGGATATCCGGGTGGGTAACCAAGAAACATCCGGGCATCGTCATCGCGACGGATCTGAAACGCATACATCACGAAATATGGACCTGCTATTTCGTTGTTTGGATCCTCGTAAGTTGGTCCCTGACCAATTGCAAGACGCTCACCGGCGTGAATATAACCAATAGAATCTTCATAACTAGGTGAGGTTGACGTATAGGAAAAGAAGATAATGCCGAGGATAAGAACAAAAATTACTATCAGGATATAGGGTCGCAGACCATGCCCACTCGGGAGCAATAGACTCCCTTGTGGTTTCACGGGACCGGCCGACACCGGCGGATTTTCGTTATCCTGAGGCACCGGAACAGTCCAGGAAATTACTCCGCAACCTCAACCAACTCCTCACCCTGCCCAATGTTTGGTTTTCCATCGGACCATTCCCATGAAGCCGGTATATCGATTACACCCGTCTGGTGACTCGATCCGTGATCAACGACGCGAAATGGGTAGGCCTGCTCATGAAAATCATAGGCTCTTGGTAATCGACTATCATGGATAGCAACCGTGATCCTATACGCGGAAGCTAACAGCGGCAAGGATTCAATGCGATAACGGACCACCCCAGCACCTTTAACCGCATCGATGGTAAAACCTGTCATCCGGTTATTTGGCCCATTTACTTGAACCCCATCCTGGCGGAATATCGCGATTCCGAACTCCGGATCTCTAATTTCTTTACGGGCATAATAGGCGATCTCCACCGTCAGTCCATTGCCCGTATGAAAAACCTCTTGCTCTTGAGATTCTGAGTTCAGGATACGCACCTCGGTAATCTCGATATCTCCTGTCCCCCATCGCCTAAAGTCACCCTCTAGCCCAGCATGGATTGCAGGCATCTGTGACTGATGCAGATTTTCGAGGTATTGGCTGATAACCTGATCCACTGGTCCGGAGGCGTTTACCGACCCTGTTTCCAACCAGAGCACGTGTGACGACAACCTTCTCATGGTATCCAGGTTATGGCTTACAATGATGATGGTTGTGCCAGAGCGCTTTAGCTCAAAGATCCGCTCTATGCATTTATCTTGAAAGGTCTGATCTCCGACTGCCAGGACTTCGTCGACGATCAGAAGCTTCGGGTCGACATGAACAGCCACGCTAAATCCAAGTCGCATATACATCCCGGATGAGTAATGCTTTACAGGCATATCAATGAACTTCTCCAGTTCGGAGAAATCTACAATATCATCGTAGCAGGCTTCGATTTCCTCTTTACTCATCCCGAGGATTGAGCCGTTAAGGAATATGTTTTCACGTCCGGTAAGATCTTGATGAAAACCTGCTCCAAGCTCAAGTAAGGCGCTTAGCCGCCCGTTGACCTCAATCTGCCCCATTGTTGGATGGATAATCCCGGTGATTAATTTGAGGACCGTGCTCTTTCCGCTACCATTTCGACCGATGATTCCTAGGCACTCGCCGGCATTGACATGGAAGGAAACATCGCGAACAGCCCATAGCTCCGCTTTACGATTGGGGTCTCGAGATAACGTCGATATCAGTGATTCCAGAAGGGTTTTCTGCTGCTCAACCCTGTAATAGAAACGCTTGCTGACACCATCGAACCGGATTACCGCCGTCTCGCTCGGTATCGACTGCGCACCCTGTTGTTCCGGGATATTACCCAACTCTTCCATTGACTATGATGGCCCTTTCAATGAGGAGCCCAACATGTTATGGCT
>JAUVOB010000016.1 GCA_030599405.1 Chloroflexota bacterium
GAGGGGTTTCGATGCCGCGAATCCACTTTATCCAATCGCTGAACACACCAGCAGCCAGGAGAAAGCCGATGAGTCCGAAAACCGCGCCGATAAAAACTGCCAAATCCGGCTTCTGATCCAAACCCTGGGCCGAGCGAATGCCGGCTACAAGGCCGTAGCCAATAGCGAATCCGACAAATTGGCCTAATATGCCCCTTATAAGACCCAATGAGAAAAATGTTACCATCTGTCCCCTTCCTAAAACTCGCCCTTATTCCGCCAGCGTCTCAATATAGGCAATCAAATCAGCTACGATGTCAAGCTCGATACCCTGCCGTTCGGCGATTTCTGCCTCTCGCGCGGCAATCCGATCAATGAAGTCCTTTGGCATGGAATCAGCATATCCATCGACTAGTTGGATGCTGGGATTGAGTATTGATTTTCGAATATACTCTTCGTCCACAATGATCGTGGATCCGTCCACCAGGTTTTCGGTAATGCCGTATAAGCCCAACCAAGTTGGTCCGGCGCCGACAACTCCGTCAATAGTATGACAGCTGTTGCATCCCAATTCGGTTGACCACTGTCGTCCTCGTTCAATGGCGCTCATCTCGTCAAGCGGTAACAGCGGGGTTTGCTCCGCGATCCATTGATCAAATTCGGCCTGGCTGACCACCTCCACCTCCGCCACCATTATGGAGTGGTTTAGGCCACAAATCTCGGCACAGCGTACCTTATAGCTCCCTTCTCGATCCGGTGTTATTCGCAATTCGGTGACCTGACCTGGCACCAAGTCCTGCTTAACTCGAAATTCAGGCACCCAGAATGAATGCAGCACGTCATCGGACCGCATTAGCAACCTGATTGGCTGATCGACCGGTAAAACTAATCGAGTAGTAAATCCGACTTCTTCGTAATCTGGGTAAGAGAACGCCCAGGACCATTGCCGGCCTTGAACACGCACATCCATCTCGTTTGGCTCGGCCGCGGTGATGTCAGCCAGCATAAAGGCCGAGAAAACCCCCAAGGCAACGACGATAATCAGTGGAACTACGGTCCACACGATCTCGAGCACGGTGTGCCCTTGAAAATCTGCCCCTTCTTCATCCCCCGGTTTGCGCCTGAAAACTACAGCACTATAGAGCATGAATACAATAATTAGGGCAAAGAGAAAAGATATGAGTGCAAATTGGATGTCGAAGAGTTGATCGATGGGTCCAGCTTCTTCACTGGCAGCTACCGGTAATTGGTAAACAGCCGTTAGCACAAAATACGTAACGACGGTTCCGACGATCACTAGCAGGGCAACCGTCAACAAATGTCTTGTATTTCTACTCATTTCCTATTCTCAGTTGTCTATTGTATTTGGGTACCGGTTAAGGCAGTTTCTGTGCAGTTATTTGGCTCGAAGCTAACACCAGCACGTCGCGCAGGGGAACCTTATCACATACCCCCGGGTGCAGCAAAAAAAACTGGTTGCAAAAAGCCACGATTCTTGCAACCAGTTTAGCCAATGCGATTTTCAACAATTGGCTATCGTATTTGATTGAGCGAAACGTACTGAAAGGCGGACGCGATGCTAAATTGGTGCAGTCGCAGCCTGTCGTTCGGCCTTACCTGAGGTTCTTAGCTTTCTTAGTACGAGCAAGACGACACCAGTTATCGACAACAATGATCCTGCAGTAGCAACCACAATCCATACTACTTTCTGGCGCGATGCTAAGGCCCTGAATCTTGGCTTTTCTTGCTGCCTTCTCTCTAGACGTTGGCGAAGGCTTGCTTTGAAAGAAGGAGCCCTTACAGGGACAAGGACAGCCCTGATAGAATTAGATAGCGCAAATAGCGTCTTTAATTTGGCCGATTCTTCGGGCTGCTCAGCCAATAATCGCGACGAAACATCGTTACCCGTTTGCATTGCATCGGCGTAATCCACAATGAATTCCGAGAATTCGTCTTCATTCATGATGCACCTTACACAGGTATAGCGACGATACCTAAAGTACCGGGGCCTAGATTGATAGCGACGGGAATACTTATTTCGGTGGTTATCATCTCGCTGGCATTGAGCTTGGGCATAGCTCTCTTTTGCAACTCAACAGCTCCATCTGGATCCCCGGCATGGATAAATGCCAGGTGGATTGACCGATCACCCACCCGCTCATGGACGTACTCGACAATGTAATCAAGGGCTTTCTTATGGGTCCTTACTTTGCCTGCCTCGATAATCAGCCCGTCCTCGAGTTTCATTATCGGCTTAATTTTCAGAAGGGATGCGATCGTCGATTGCATGGAACTAATCCTGCCCCCACGCACTGCATATTCCAGGCTATCGATCAAAAATACGACAACCTGTTGATCGCGCATGGTTTGGAGCCGATCCAAAATCGCTTCGGTTCCTACTCCCTCAGCTGCCATACGCGCCGCTTCTAAGGCTATATATCCCTGGGCGGCGGAACCACCCATTGAGTCGAATAAATGAAACGTACCCTGGTCTGCCAGCTCTCGCCTGGAAGCTTCGGCGGAAGCATAGGTGCCGCTCAACTTATCACTTACGGTGACAGTCAGTATCTCGTCCTCTCCCTCGTCCAAAATGGCCCGGTAGAACTCTGTAAATTGATACGGCGTCGGCTGCGCCGTCTTCGGAAAATTGTGATCCCCAACTTCTTTGACCTTTTCATAGAACTCCTGGTGACTCATCGTAATTCCACTCAAGAATTCCTCGGTACCGAAGGTGATATTCACCGGAATCACCGCAATATTGTTCTTCTCCACCAATTCGGCCGGGATTTCGCCGGCGTCATCCATAACAACTCGCATCACACTCTCCATTTGCGATAGGCATTACCTGGACATGATTGCCCAGCATCGATTCACATATCTCCGAAACACGATAATCTTTTAGGAATGCTTCGCTTTAATTGACGAAGTAATCCAATCGAGTCTTCTATCTGAGCACCCAATCTATAATCCGCAATGTCTCAAGCAGTCGTTGGTTGCTCTGGTTCCTGGTGCAAAGTCCCCGTTCTATCGATTAGACAGACGATTGCCTCTAATTCGACTCCGGAGGATGGACCAGCCATTTTTGCTCTTTGCTTGTTCTTGTCTGCTTACCTGTTCTCGCCTCGAATTCTCCATGAGATCACTTTTAAGCGAGAGAAGTGTTCGATGATAAAGCGACTTTATCGCTCCTTCGCTGCGCCCGAGAATCCGGCCGATCTCGGCATTCGACTGCTTATTTACATACTTCAGAATCAGTAAATCTTGTCTATCCTCTGGTAGCCGTTTGATGGCCGCTAGCAAAGTCTCGCGATTCTCCACGATTTCCGATTCGAGCTCTGGCCCGTCTGCGCTCTGTATTTGGGCCATGGCATCGATCGGGATCATGGTTCGCTTACTGTTATCACGATACCAGTTCGCCAATAGATTCCGAGCTATGCTGTAGAGCCAGGCCGAAAATGGGCTTCCCTGATCCTTATAATTACCGATATGCTGGATAGCTCGAAAGAAGACCCTGGCAGTCAGATCTTCGGCATCATGAATATTACCGGTACGGTAATAAATGTAGTTGTAAATACGGTCGAAATGCCTCTCGTAAAGCTCGCCAAATGCTTCGCTGTCACTTTTGGCACGCTTAATTAGAGCGCTCTCATCGGAATTTGGACCGTTCATGCCAGGGATCACACATAAGATAGGTACAGGCTCTCTGGCATGTTATCAGAAATAACACACCACAGCCTGAATGGTTACGGTACAATAGGCAAATCCTCTCAATGGATGAGTATATCAAAGCCGTGATGGCCCGCCTAACCTTAGCTATAGGGTGTATCACCCGGATCGCGTGAGTTGGTCGAGCTGTTCGGACGCACCGATCGAGTAACATTCTGTTCAATGATTACGGTTTCAATTTCTTGACTGACATCTTTCGCTAGGTTATGCTCAATTTTTGTCATGACGAGGACAAATGATCATCGGTCTCAAACGGATCCATGGGGTCCGCAAAACAGAATTCCCGACGGAATTAGCTGCGTTGGATTATTACTGCTGCTTGTCATTGTTCTGTCTACCCTGGGTGTCGGACTAGGAACGGCCGCAGCTGGGCGCAGGAGCGATGTTGCTGAGGTGACGGCATCCAGTTCGCCAACTATCGAGCCGACACCAACGGAAAATCCGTTGATTGGCGTCCGGAAAACACAGCAGGCGGCGACAGGAACGCCAACGGCCACACCCCAAAAACCTGACACCTCAACACCAACACCTTCCCCTTCTGAAACTCCGACTGAAACGCCAACCCATGTGCCAACTTCGACGTCCACGTCGACACCATCACCAACCCCGGTAGATACGCCGACAATGACCAACACACCCATACCCACAAGCACGCCCACCCCAACACCGCTTCCGACACCCAGTGGTTCTTACAGCAGTACGTTAAAGGTACCAATATTGATGTACCACTATGTCAGTATTCCGCCAGAAGACGCAGATGAGTATCGACTGGATCTTTCAGTTTCCCCGGAAACATTTCGCCAACACATGACCTACCTGTATGATCACGGCTACAGCACGATCGACCTTTATGATCTTTCACGAGCAATCACAAACAAAGAAGAGCTTCCGCCGAATCCCGTAGTTATTACCCTCGACGATGGGTACCGCGACAACTATGAAAACGCGTTCCCTGTGCTGGAAGAGTATGGTATGACGGCAACGTTCTTTATCATCACAGACTTCATTGATCAGGGTCACCCAGAATATATGACCTGGGCCATGATCGAAGAAATGGCCCAGAGAGGCATGCGCTTTGAACCACATAGCAAGACACATCCAGATCTCAGAGGTCAGGAACGTGACTATGTGATTTATCAGGTTCTTGGATCCAGGGAAACTATCGAAGCCCACTTGGAGCATAGACCGCGATACTTCGCCTATCCTAGCGGAAGATACGATGAGCAGGTGCTGGATATCATGGCGGAGCTAGATTATTGGGGCGCAGTAACCACGGCCGGGGGAACATGGCATGGTTTTAACGATAGGTATGAATGGAGTCGTGTGCGAATACGTAACGTAACGCACCTTGAGGAGTTCATTGACCTGATAGAATAACGTAAATGGTTCGATAAATACCAAGTGATTATTGACGCAGGACTTCTGCATTGTCATAGAATCTAAGAAACTGGAATCTGGAACCGAGTGCCAGAGATCGGTTAAATCTGACCACCCAGGTTATTAAAAAGGCGTAATTTAATGGAGCTCAAATCGAAAGTTGCCATCGTTACGGGAGGTGCCGTGCGGATCGGCCAGGCCATCACGCTTGCCCTGGCTCGGGAAGGTTGCGATATCCTGATCCATTACGGGCGATCTTCCGGTCCGGCAAAAGAAACGTTGGCATCAGTTGAGGCTATAGGTGCGAAAGCCACCATCCACCAGGCGGATCTATCTGATCCGGACGCAGTCCGTGGCATCGTTCCTGCCGCGGTGTCGCATTTTGGCCGGGTTGACATCCTGATAAACAACGGGGCGATCTTCCTGCCAGGAGGTCTGAAGGAGACCACTCAGGATATGTGGGAGCGCCAGTTTGCCATTAATCTGCGGGCCCCCTTCTTTTTGTGTCAGGCTTTGGCAAATCAGATTCCGAAGAACGGTCGTGGAGCGATTGTGAACATTACCGACGCCCGAATCTTCCGGCCTGCTGCCGATCACGTCGCCTACAGGTTGACCAAATCTGCCCTGCTTACGATGACCGAAACCTTCGCTCAAGACCTGGCTCCCCGGATAGCAGTCAACGCCCTTGCACTTGGTGCCATTCTCCCACCACCGGGCAAGGGAGAGGATCATCTACGTAAGTTGTCGCAAACTCGCATACCCCTTGGTATTCCCGGTGACCCTGACATGGTCGCCGACAATCTAATACATCTATTGCGTCAGGATTTCCTAACTGGAGTAACGATCAGAATTGACGGTGGAGAATTCTTATAGCCAGGTTGGTAAAATTGAATTCGATAGAGAAGGTCCAGCTCTAAGAGTAGTTGTTTAGCACAGAGGCGCCCAAGGCTATGGATAAGATAATCATCAAGGATTTGCTTCTTAGGGGCATTATCGGAATCAACGATGACGAACGCGTCAACAAACAAGATATCTTGATAAATCTCGTCATGTACGCGAATACGCGACCGGCAGCGGACAGTGACGATATCTCCGACGCGATCAACTATCGCACGATCACTAAGCGGATCATTGCCCATCTTGAGGAATCGGCTGATTTTCTCGTGGAGAAGTTGGTGGAAGATATCGCCCGATTCATCATTCTGGATTACAACGTGGATAGAGTCGTGTTACGAGTGGAGAAACCGGGCGCGCTGCGCTTTGCTAAGTCAGTTGGGGTCGAGATCGACCGAGATAAGAGCGACTATTCATGAGATAAAATACGGACAGCCTGTTCATTAGCTGCAGGTTGCGATGGGATTGAGTTGGCAAAATAGTTCGAATTTGATAAACCATCGATGAACAATCGGATAATCGTACTCCTAGGTTCAAATATCAATAAGGAGAAGAATCTTCCGGCGGCCGTAGGGTATCTGAATGAATGGTGCCAAGTGAGGGCGATCTCAAGCGTTTATGAGACGTGTCCGGTCGGTCTCGTAGACCAACCTGCATTTCTAAACGCTGCGGTATTGGTCGAGTCATCACTGGATCCGGTCGTTTTCAGACGAGATATCCTGGATCGAGTTGAATCTAAACTGAATCGGATGCGAACTTCCGATAAGAACGCTCCACGGACGATCGACGCAGATATGATCCTCTTTAATCAGGATGTATTTGATCTGAACAAGGAACACCATATTCCCGATCCTGATTTGCTGAAGTATCGCCACGTCATTGTTCCCATCGCAGAACTGGAGCCAGAGCTCATTCATCCGGAAACAGGTGAGTCTCTGTCGGCAATTGCCAAGCGGTTGGTCGAGGAAGCTAGAATAATGAGCAGGGATCCACTAAAGAGTCGACCTGATATCAATATCTCTGTTGGCTGATCTAAATACGCGCCGGCCGGCTCTGGGTCTTCTCGATCCTGGCTACCAACCCCTTAGGGTCCAGATGATCCCTGTTGTACATCTGTATTTTGATATGTTAATCGCCGTCCCCCGGCAAAGCCCCCAATTTCCGCACCACAGTTCTCTATCTGAAGCCCGTCCACAGGTGTGCTTCCATCAGCCAATTCAACTCTGTAGAAAAGTTCCGGTTCCATGGTGAAATCGCCGTAACCTTTCCCGTTTTCTGGATGGTATCCGGTGAAAAAGTGATCGGACCCCCCTTCCCATGAGACCAATATTTCAATACCTGGAATGGGTTCAAGGAACGCGTCGTATACGACAACCTCAATCAATGGGATCGGGGTGTTACGCCGGCAAATTCGCTCCTGCTTCAACAACCTAAAGACAGGTACTGGTGTTGAAGAGGGTTTCTCAGTAGGAGTTGATGAAGGGGCTGCCGACCTGGTGGCTCTGCTAGTATTGGTCGGCGTTGGAAGTAGCGTAGTGGTAGCCGAGACCCGTTCTTGTGATGGCCTCGTCAAGACCGGTTCTCCCCGGCTGGGAACGAATAGGGCCACCGCGGAGCTCCGCGAGCCAAGTTTCTCGGCTACGATCGCCAGCTTATTCAGAATCTGTGCTGGCTCGCCATTACGAAGATTCCGTTCGAGCTGCAAAGCTACTGTATTGGCAACATTTGGATCGTCGAGATTCTCAAGACGTCTTCTCGCCTTTTCCCAATCGCCGTCAGCTGCGTAACTTTGGCTGATCAAGAGGATATACTCCTCCTTGTACTCATCGCTCAGACGAGAAGGTCCCGCGGCGACATAGCTAACAGGCTCGACCAACCACGCGTAGTACAGACCAACCACCAACCCCACTATCAACCCGAATAACACGAGACTGGCAGCACCCAACATTGGTTCTCGAGGCCTTGGCTGGCGCTCAGACGATGTTCCGGTAACGAACCTTCGACTTCTCACGATCCTTGTGTCGACTCGATCTGAAACAAATATGGCTCCATAATCGGTGAAAAGTGTCCGAGATCATTGGCCAGTTTCACAAGAGGCAAAATCTCAGCTTCCGTCTCACCATTGAGAATGTGATCCACAGCTAATCCCAGTACCCAGCGCCCCGTATCTTCCTTACCTAAGCCACTTAAACGTCGACGGGCAGTCGATAGATCGTTTTCTTCTAAGTAGACGGTGGCGATCATTAATGTATAGTCCGCTTGAAAACGCTCTTCCATAACCGCCGGTTCGGCATCGGAAAATTCAATGGGCCAGGCTACCCAACCAAGGAAGAGACCAACTCCAGCGCCAAGGATCAGACCTAAACCGATCCAAGCCGCTGCTCGTAGGAAACTTCGTCTATCCACCTTCATTCTCAGTTGCGATTCAACCCACGGACTCGGTTCATAATCCGGCTAGTCCCATAAAATAATGAAAAAGGGTCACTCATCCTCGATGAGTAACCCTTCACTTGTCCTGCTCAGTGGCGGGGAATATAATCATTGCCAGCCATAAGTAGAATCATGCCGAAGGTGGGAATCGAACCCACACTCCCGAAGGAACACGATTTTGAGTCGTGCGCGTCTGCCTGTTCCGCCACTTCGGCCAGCGGTCAGAGTATAAGATATGCAATTCCTTCTGTCAATTTGACGATACAGATACTATGGATGAGCAAGGTCTGATTAAACAGGCCAAGGATGGGGATGTCAACGCCTATAATACGCTCGTCCTTCATTACCAAAATACCGTCTATAACGTGGCCTATCGGATCCTCGGCGATCCGGCTTCGGCGGCCGATGCCAGCCAGGACGCGTTCATCTCCGCTTATAAAGCATTAGGACGTTTTCGCGGCGGAAGCTTCAAGTCTTGGATGATGCGTATCGTCACGAATGCATGCTACGATGAACTGCGGCGGCGAAAACGAAGGCGACAATCCTCTCTTGATGAAATCACTGACGAAAACGAATCATCCCCGCTTCTGATTAGTGACAAAAGCCCTCAACCAGAGGAACATCAAGGACGTACCGAGTTGGTCTTGGCAATTGAGAGTTGCCTGGAGGGACTGCCGGATGAACAGCGCATCGCTGCGATTCTTTGTGATGTGGAAGGATACGACTACAAGGAAATCGCTGACATGATGTCCGTCTCCTTGGGAACGGTAAAATCACGGATTAGTAGAGCCAGAGCAAAGCTGAGAGATTGCCTGCAGACTTTTGCGGAACTATTACCCGCTCAATATCGTCATCAAACATAGAGAATCATGTTTGGATTTTTGCGTAACTTGACGAAAACGGACAAAGAGAAGCGCCAGGAATTTCTGACGGCGTATCTCGACGACAGCCTCTCGCCTAAAGATCGGCGGCATTTTGAACAGTGGCTGGAGGATGACGACGCGCTTCGCGCCGATCTCGAACAGCAGCGAGCAATCAAGGACGCGATCAGTCAGCTACCACGAGTTAGGGCGCCAAGGAGCTTTACCCTCGATCCTTCCCTCTATGGTCGACCTAGCGCTCAACCCGGCCTGCAACTCTACCCAGCCTTGCGTGTTGCTACAGTCCTAGCCATGTTCGTTTTCATAGCTCTGATATCGATTGATGTCTTCGTTTCAGAGTCTGGCTTCTCCACCAGTATCACAAGTACAGATGAGTTAGCTCAGGTCGCGGAGAAAGCCGCCGAAGAAGCAGGGGCATCTGAGAGATTTGGTGCTGAGAGTGAGGAACAGTCCGCTAGATCGGACGCCACTGGAGAAATAGCCGCTGCGGCTCCTGCGGAGGAAGTAGCTGCCGAAGAGGTCGTCGAGCTCGAGGAAGCTGTTCTCGAATCCGAATCAATAGCGGCACCGCAGCAACCGACCGGGACGTTTATAGCCCAGGAGTCAGCACTGGCTGTTGAGGAACCTCCCGCAGAGCGCGAAGGTGAAGCCGAATTAGTTTCCCCCGCAGAGGCTCAAGCTAACGGGGCGGCTGAAGCAGAGAGTGGAACTCGCACCGCTGAATTGTCTGCTGTGCAAACACTCGTAGGTACTCAAGAGCGTGATGAGCAGGTTCTTGGCGAGGTTCGAAAAACCGCCGAGGTTGAAGCCCTTGACGGTGAGACAACTCCCCAGCCGGTCGTCGCAACACCGACTTTACAAGAGATGCCTGCACCTACGCCGTTGCTGGAAGAAGCCATCGCGGCTGCGGAATCGACTGCGGACGATCTGCATGAGGTTCCAGGTGACGTCCAGCAGGTAGTTGAAGAGGAAACCTTAGAAGCACTTCCTGATGTCGATGAAGGCTCCGCGCTTGGCATTGGATCTCTTCGTCTTGCAGAGATCTTTCTAGGTCTTTCGGTGCTATTTCTCATCCTTATAACCCTGTTGCTACGTCGTCAGGTACAGAAGGGACCATAGGAAGCCGGCACAATTGAAAGGTCACATAATTCGGCATTCATTCAGCAAGCGGCAATTCTTCATAGACGCATTCAAAGGAGCAGACCATCATTCCGGATAGTGCACCTGAGCGAATAGCCTACTGTCCAATCTGCGCCACATCTCTGGAAACAAGGTCTGTTGGAGATAAACATCGTCGCGTTTGTCCTTCATGCA
>JAUVOB010000295.1 GCA_030599405.1 Chloroflexota bacterium
CCAGCCGATTATGATTCGTTATTTGTTGCACCTTAACTATCTGTCCATATTTTTGGTGTCAGACCAGTGGAACTGTAACTGGCTTCCTCCCCTGGTCTGCTCACCAACTCCTCTCTAAAAGCAGCTGGGACGCTGGAAGCGCCTCCTTGGATGTAGCCAAATCCGGCTGTCATGGTGAGTAAATGTTCAATAGTAATCTCGTCGAAATATGGATTGATGTCTTCTGTATCGTATTCACCCAGGTATTCAAATAACTTGTCCTCAATACCTCCGATATCTCCTTCTTCCAGGGCAATGCCTATTAGCGCTGAGATTATGCTCTTGGTGACGGACCAGATAGGTCCGGCATACGATTCATCGCCCATGAAATAATCCTCGTAGACGACATACCCGTTTCGTACGACCAAGATGCTCCGAGCTGCAGGTACATTTGCTCGAATATCTTGACTCATCTGCTCCAAAATCAAAGAGTCGAGCCCTTGGTCCTCAGGAGTAGAATATTGCCAATCCTCCGTCGGCCATATTGTGGCTTGAGTGGGGGTGACCGCGATTGTCGGGACCTGAGTCGGAGCTGCTAATGGAGTCGCTGTTGGGGCTAATGTTGTGGCTGATGTTGGATCCAAAGAAGAGTTGGTACAAGCAACCAAGGTTACTAGGACAACAAGTAACGATCCGATCCATGTTCGATATGAAGGTCTCATTGTTTTACTCCCAATCTCTATGCTACGATCGGGGTCCACCGCCATTCTGTCTCGAAACACATCAGCTGGCTGAACGATTGGGATCTACTGCCCCACTTGATCTGGAGCATTTTTTACCATGGCTAGTTCTTGTCAAGACTGGCGAAGATGGCCCGATCTTCTGGTTCGAGCCGGTTCAAGAGGTCACTGTCTAGGCGGGCGTAAATGCGCTGAGTGAATAGCTCCATCCATACAAACTGGCGAGCGATAAGCACCAGATCACGATTCCGTGTCACTGTCGCCAACGTCTCGCGGCGAGTACCTGGGCTGGCGATGAGCACCTCTGCGCCATCAACAGCGACAAGTAATGTCCCGAGAAGTTCCTGGAGCTCGCTTTCCAGAGGCGGATGACGGGCCACACGCCCGCATCCTAATTCTCCCTCTCCGGTAAGTAGCGTATTGACTTCAATTCCCCTTTGGCAGGCTTCAAGAATCGCAGGACTCAGTTCCTCCAGATCCTCATCAGGAAGTACGAGAAAGACACCGGAATTAGCTTCCTGGATCATCTTTCCGCCATAGGTAAGGATTGCCGAACGACCACTTATCGACCAAACGCGATCATCGTCGACCGCTGTGTATATTTCCTGCAATCCTGACCTTAGACTGCGAATCAATCGCACGTGCTCGGCCTCGTGGCCATCGATCAGCATCGCAGGGGGTAACGGCCGGTAGAGGGTTGCCCGCTCTTCCATTGTCTCCAACACCGCCCCCCGGCTATGAAGGCGGCGTAAGGTCTCGTATACCATTGATCTTGGCACCCCGGAGGCCTTGCTCAAGAGGTAGCCAGTTGCCGGGTACTGGTTGAGGAGCGCTAGATATACCTTGGCCTCATATTCGGTAAAGCCGATATGCTTCAATTCCGAAACAAGATCCATTAGAAAACACCTCCGGGTTGAATGAGACGGTAATCAGTTACTGCCATGATAATCCATGCTGAGTATACGGTGCAAGCGAGTCCGACGAAACGGGATCATATCGACGACCCCTTAAGACCGATCAAGCGCGTCAACACACCTCGAAAACGTTGAAGACAGGGGCGAGAGCTAGTGAAAATCTCCGGACATGAGCGGACAGAATGAATTTTTGCTTCTCAGCAATCTTCACTAGTGACGGCGACAGCAATAGTTTGAAATAGTTGTTTATAAAATTACTATTAGTTATAATATAAACTACTATCGAGAACTTTCCAAAGTATCGAGCCGAAATCATACTTCTCGGTTCTTTGTAACAGTTGCCTGGAAAGTCAAACGGAGGAAACGATGTCGTCGATCGAAAGCGGCGTGCTAAGCCACCAGGAAAGCGCAGGGATTACCGAAATCAACAATGGCTTACGCAAATCCAATAAACAGCTTGTAGCATCGAGGTTTGGGGAGATCATACTTGGCGGGCAGGATGGGTTAGTCAACGTGGCCGGGATAATCCTTGGTCTAGCCGCTGCCACCGACGAGGTCCGTATCATCATCGCCGGCGGCCTGGCGGCGACATTCGCCGAGTCCATTTCCATGGCTGCCGTCGCTTATACGTCGAAACTAGCTGATAAGGATTTTTATGAAGCCGAGATCGCCCGAGAAACCGAGGAAGTTCGGCAATTACCAGAAAACAAACGGCGACAGATCAGTGACATATTTGATCATTGGGGCTTCACTGGCGAGCTGTTAGAAGACGTGGTTGAACATATTACGACCGACGAAGAGCACTGGGTGGAGATCATGATGGCCCACGACCACCAGCTTCAACCGGTTCCTAAGAAAGGTCTGATGTCGGGCGCTGTGCTAGTGGGTTTCTCAGCTATCGTTGGCTCACTCATTCCGTTATGGCCATTTTTCTTCTTCCCGATAAACACCGCGATTGTCTTGGGCCTAACTTCAACGGCCCTGGTTCTCTACGCAGTAGGTGTCATCAAGGCCCGTTTAACGGTGGGAAGTCCATCCAAGAGTGGAATACAGATGCTTGTGATAGGTATGGCTGCCGCCCTGGTAGGATACGGAATCGGAATGCTATTTAGGCCTTAATACCGTAGGTCTGGATTGTACGGATGCGACCGCACCTAGAATCTACTCCGTATCGCAGGCATTTTTCTATTTATCTGGTTTGTTGTTCTTAATGTCGTTTCCAGGGTGGCGAGACGATTTGGAACGGAGACGCCATGCCCTGTCTCTCTGTCATGGCTGGTCGACAATCCTTTTCGTCTCTGGTACATGCGCCCAGTGTTGAGCTGGGTTGATATCCAGGCCGGGGAGACGATCTTGGAATTGGGCCCAGCTCCTGGTGTCTTCACTCTTCGAGCCGCTCAGCTGACCGGGAGCGAGGGATTGGTTCTCGCTCTGGATGTCCAGCCGGCCATGATCACCGCCCTTGGGCGGCGACTCAAACTGTCAGGGACGATAAATGTGCTACCCTGCGTGGCTGATGCCCACTACTTGCCATTGGATGATGTGACCGCTGACAGGGCCTTTCTTATCTCCGTACTTCCCGAGATTCCCGATCCAATCCAGGCTATTGCCCAATTGCATCGAGTGCTTAAACCTGATGGAATTCTTTCCATCACTGCCGAATTCACAGACCCGGTTTATCAGTTTTTGCTTGAAACAAGACGCCTTATCGAACCTGTCGGG
>JAUVOB010000032.1 GCA_030599405.1 Chloroflexota bacterium
GGCCATAAATGGCAGAGGCCAGGTTAACCCGCCAGGCCACCGAGTTTACCGGGAGGTAGGTGAAGGCTTTGGTGAGCACGAGGTATAGCGGGTAACCGGTGGGGTGCACGATCCCCTGACTGGGCACCACGACCTGAAATTCAAAGGTGTCCGCCGTACCGACGGTTTGGCCGAGGGTCAACAAGTACATGGGAACCAGGGCGAGAAATAAGAACAAGGGTCCTAGCCATTTCCAGGCGCCTGGTTTGACCAGGATCCAGGCCACGAACACGGCCGAAAGCCATACGCTGCCAAAGAAAAGTAGACGCCCACCAGTGAGGTCCACCGGCGAGCCGATCAGGTAGAGCAGACCGGCTAACCAAGGGAGGAATGGGATGACGGCCTTCCACACAACGGAGTTGGAGATTGGTGCCGAAGGGTCAGAAAGTAGGGATGTTCGAAGGTTCCACTTGCCGGTTGATAGTCTGGATACCAGGAGACGCCAAAACAGGTAGCCCAGCCAGGCTGACGTCGAGGCTATTATTAGCGCGGGACCGAACCGGCCGAGCCAACTGGCAACCGGGAACAGCCACTCGAAAAGTATCCGAACCGCGAACAAGCCGCCGGTGAAAGAGGATATCGCGACTGTTCCAGCCGCCAACCAACTGTAAATCGACTTGCTATTCGTCAAGATAACCCATCTTATCCGGTGGCTTCCGGTTTGTTTGAGATCCTTGCCATCCCGGCGCTAGATCGAAGACCGTATTTCTACACCGTATCATGATCACCTGAAACATTCGCTACCCTCAGTCCGAGGCGGGTACAATCTAAACGCCAGCGGCCAACTATAGTGAATATTCCAGCATCTCTGTCCAAATGACAAGGGGGCCTTGAATCTACCGGCAACCTGATAGGAGACGCCGGGGCGGTCTTTCAACCATTTTCGGCCGCCGGCTTTGTGAATGAGCCATAATTCGGCATCCAAACCCGGCGCTATCATAATGTTCCCGTTTGCCGAAAGATAAGCTCCGAATACAATCGGCGATTACCGGGAACGGTACAAACAGGCAGGGAACATTTAGGTACAGAAGAGGAGCACATTGACATGTCGAATCCCTCAGTTTCTAGAAAACGTCTCCACTTTGAGACTCTATCAGTACATGCCGGGGTCGAACCCGATCCGGCGACCGGTTCGGTGATGACTCCGATTTACCAGACCTCAACATACGCCCAGGATGATGTCGGCCAACACAAGGGGTACGAGTACTCACGTACAGATAATCCGACCAGAACCGCCCTACAGGAGGCCATGGCTATCCTGGAGGGTGGGCGATATGCGTTGGCCTTTTCGTCTGGCATGGCTGCCATCGACACATTACTCCGGCTGTTTGAACCAGGAGACCACGTCGTAAGCGGTGACGATGTCTACGGAGGTACTTTCCGTCTCTTTGAAGAGGTCATCGCTGCCTACGGCATCCGATTCAGCTATGTCGATGCCACGGACGTTAACCAAATCTCCAGTGCAATCCGGCGGAACACGAAACTTATCTGGCTGGAGACGCCGACCAATCCCATGCTGCGCCTTACAGATCTTAAAGCGACGGCCGAGATCGCCCGCCAGGCTGGCATATTGCTGGCGGTCGACAACACATTCGCGTCGCCGGCTTTGCAGCAACCACTGTCGCTGGATGTGAACATAGTCATTCACAGCACCACCAAATACATCGGTGGTCATTCAGATGTCGTGGGCGGCGTGATCGTGTTGGACGACACGGAAATCTACGGGCGTCTCAAGTTCTTGCAGAATGCCATTGGTGCTATACCCGGCCCCCAAGATTGCTTTTTGACCCTTCGTGGCATTAAAACCCTTGCCATTCGCATGGAGGCGCACTGCCGGAACGCCAGTCAGATAGCGCTCTTCCTGACGGATCATCCTTCAGTGGATTATGTGATCTTTCCCGGCCTAGACAGCCATCCGCAATATGACCTGGCGAAACGGCAAATGGCCGGGCCCGGAGGCATAGTGTCATTCCGCTTGCAGAAGGGCGAAGCCGCTGCCAGAAACGTGGTTCAGAAGACCAAGTTGTTTACCCTGGCCGAATCTCTCGGCGGCGTGGAATCGTTAATCGAATTGCCCCACCCAATGACACATGCATCAATTGCCCATTCTCAATTCGCGATTGATCCTGGATTAATACGGCTTTCTATAGGTATCGAGAATGCCCAGGATCTTGTTGACGATCTAGCTCAGGCGATGGCGAAAACCTGATCTGGGGTTATGATATACTCTGGCCTGAAATGGATAAATTAAAGCCCATACTCGCTCTTTTCGCCGACTCAGGAAAAAAGTGGTCGGATGACAGGGCAGCGCGCCTGGCAGCTGCCCTGGCCTATTACACACTGTTCTCGATGGCGCCCCTGCTGATCCTCCTAACCGGATTCATCGGACGTTTCCTGGGGGAGTTCTTCTCGATTGAGGCAATTGGCGAGCAGCTCGAGCAGGTTATCGGCGTCGATTCGACTGAGTGGATAATGAGCATCATCGATGGCGCTACCGCACCAACTTCATTTACAATCGCCGCCCTGATAAGTTTAGGGGTGATGTTCTGGGGAGCGTCGAATATTTTCAACCATCTAAAGGAAACCTTAAACTTCATGTGGGGGGTGAAGGCCAAACCAGGGACGGGAATTGGCATCCTGCATTTCATCAGAGGGCGTCTATTGGCCTTTGTGGTGGTCCTTATCGCCGGATTGTTGTTCGCGACGTATTTCCTGGCTAATACGGCAATTTCCATCGCCATCCCCATCATCAATGAATACATTCCAGATGCCTGGGAAGTCGTGCCCACCTGGCGAACGATACAAGGCATTCAGCTCGGCGTCGCCTTTCTGATCGTCACGTTGCTCTTCGCCGTCTTCTACAAAATATTACCCGATGTCAAGATGACCTGGCGTGATGTATGGGTGGGGGCGGCCGTCACTTCGCTTTTATTCGGCGTCGGCACTGTTGCCTTGAGCATCTACTTGAGCTTCAGCTCCGTAGGATCTCTGTATGGAGCCGCCGGCTCGATCTTGGTTATCTTGATGTGGGTGAATTACTCAGCCCAAATTTTCCTATACGGCGCTGAGTTCACCTATGTTTACACGACGCGGTATGGATCACAGATTCAACCAGCGGGTTTGGCCGTGTCTTTCCGAAAGCCAGGGGCAGAGGGACAAGGGGCGTCCGATGATAAGGAAGAGGAGCTCAAAGGTGAGACGGCCGAAGCTCCGATAGGCCAATAGTTCCCTACGTTTCTCGATCCCGGGCATAGGCAACTGACGAACGAAATCGCCTGGATCACGACTCGTCTAGCGTGCGCCCGATGTAAACGATCCACTCACCGGCATCATAGAGGGGAGTCCCGTCCCACGCGGGATAGACCTCAACGTCGACAAAGCCGGCCCCTTTCATCATCTCGACCATCGAGTCCACCGAATAGGTCTGGTCGCAGAGGGTAATGTTGGTAAATTCCCCATTTTCGAGGTTTAGAATCTGGAATCGCTCAATCGACATCTGGATCTCATCCAGCCAGAACCGCTCGCCTAGATGAAGAAAGGGCCTCTCTCCCCAAAGACCGGTATCATCGGTGAACCACCAGGTGCTGTTCTTCTTGTTCACCTTATCCTGGTCAAGTAATTCGATACATAGCCGACCACACGGGCGGAGCGCTCGAGCTATCTGTGAGAGGAGCGATTTGACATCCTCTCGTGGAAAGACAGCTAATTGGCCGTATATGAACGTAGCAGCATCGAAGCTCGCGTCCTTCAGGCGCATAGTCCGAACATCTTGTTCGATGAAGTGGCAAGAATTTTCAACACGCATCTCCTTGGCAAGATCCCTCCCGTAAGCGATAGCGGCAGGGCCGAAATCTATACCGGTCACGTGGCATCCACGGCGGGCGAATTCCACCGCGTAAAGGCCAGGCCCGCAGGTCACGTCAAGCAGCCGGCTCCCTTTCCCCAAATCGAGCCAGGACCACAGCCTATCAATCTGCATCAAGCGCTCGCGGGTAACGCGCGAGGCCGCGCCGTGCGATTCATCCAAGTGTTCGCGAAGCATCCGGCGCGAGAAATCCGGGTCATCCCAAGGCAAGTTTCCCCGATTTGACCACGGCTCTGGGGTCTCCGGTCGATTGTATATCTGCCACAGTCCCTGCTCGTATACTTCTCTTCCTTCTTTCTGTTTCATGGGATTCTCAAACTCTCAACCGGATATCATGGGATCTCTCTATTAACGACAAAGCAGGACGGTTTTTTGTTATTGGCCGGTACACAGGTCTTCTGTATTGTTGAGAACCTAAATAGTTGTCTGGTTCTGAGGTGTAAATCGGGCTAAACTGGTAACAATCTAGTTTAATAATGAGACGACAATGGATTATACATGGTTGAACATCTAGCCAATACACCGACCGAGAATCGCTGGCGAAGCCAAATGCAACCGGTGCCGATCGTCATATCGATAATCCGGCGTGTCAAACCTGGTGATGAAGGCGGCGAGGATGCGGTGTCGTACTTACTCATCAAGCGGAAAAGCGGACCCTATCGTGATCATTGGGCACTGGTTGGCGGCAAGTGGGATTTTGGCGAAAGTCTTTCCACAGCCGCTATTCGCGAGATTAGGGAGGAGACGGGTCTGGTTGGAACATTTAGCGCTTTGCTTGGACTGGTCAACGAACGTGTCACGCTAGATGACGGAGGAGATTTGGGAGCTGCCCATTTCCTCATATTTGTCTGTCAGGTCGATGCGGAGATTGGTGAAGCACGGGAACAAGAGGAAGGAGCCGTTGCCTGGTTCACAGGCGATGACATAGACAACTTAAATGCTGCCGGTGACATCATTCCTAGTGACTATGCCATGATATCTCAATTCGTAGGCCAAGAGAACCTACCCTATGTCGAGGTCGAGATGCAGTCTGTTGGCCCAGGCGGTGATAGCCCTGGATCGACCAGGCTGACCCAGTTTGAACTAAAAGGCTAGGGATGCCTCTTTTACCGGGAGAGATCCTTAACAAGCGGTACCATGTTGTCCACCTGCTTGGAGAAGGGCACTATGGGGCCGTTTACCGTGCCTGGGATCTGATCGACCAGCAACATGTTGCGATAAAGGAATATTTGAACACAACGGCCGAAACCCAGCGATTGTTTCGCGCCGAAGCAACCCGTCTGACTAGACTCAGCCACCCCCAGTTACCTGCTGTCCGCGATCATTTTCATCTTGAAGATGCCGGGCAATACCTGATAAGTGACTATATAGATGGAGTGAGTTTGGGTGATCTGATCGACGAGTACGGCCGGCTACCGACTGATCTCATTATCAGCTGGCTCCAGTCAGCGTGTGAACCGCTAACTTATCTACACGAGAAAGATCAAATCCACCTGAACATCAAACCGGACAACATCCGCCTCACTCCGCAAGGGGAGGTCGTGCTGGTCGATACAGGTCTTCCCGGACTCGGAATCGGCGTTGGAACCAGTGGGTTCGCCCCTCCGGAACAGCAGGCCCAAACTGCGGTCTCTTCTGCCAGCGACATCTACGGGATGGGCGCTACTTTGTACACATTGTTAACCTGCCAGAAGCCACCTGATTCTCTACATCGAGAGAGCGGGCTTGAAGAGCTCATACCCGCGCGAGAAGTCAATCCCGATGTTGAGCCCTATTTATCAGTTGTCGCCAGCCGGGCGATGGATCTGCGCCCTGATGTACGCTTTGAGAGCGCCACTGATTTTGCCCAAGCTCTTGAGAGACCCATCGGCCGTCCCGACCAGAGTAGCGAGCGCGTGCGGCGAACTGATCCGGCTACTCCACCGGCGCCGGAACCCCGCGTTCCTCGAAGGAGTAGAAAGCACATCGAGCAGCGAACGATCCTCGGTTTGGCTGCAATACTGCTGATCTTCGTGGGTGTTGCTATTGGACTAGGTCTGGCAAATAGATCGCCAGCCAACCAAGAGATCAGGCTAGCAGCTACGGAGACACTCGAGTCCATCGTCGTCGCCGCTCTTACCGAAATCACCACACTCACACCTACGCCTAAACCAAGCGCTACTCCAATTCCTACCCCGGCTCCACACATAGACGAGAAGACGCAGGCGCGCATGATCTTCATTCCTGGCGGGCTATTCCGCATGGGCAATGACGCGGCCGATCCTGATGAAGCGCCTTTCCACAGGGTACGGTTGGATCCCTATTTCATCGACGAGAAAGAGGTGGCAGTTGGCCAATACGCGCTTTGCGTAGAAGAGGGCGACTGCTCAGCCCCAGATCGACTCGGAGCAACGCTCTATCAGTCCTACTATAGCGATCCGGCTTTCGCCGATTACCCGGTCATCTTTGTCAGCTGGAATCACGCCCAAGATTTCTGTGCCTGGCGAGGTGCCCGTCTACCAACAGAAGCGGAATGGGAACGAGCCGCGGGTTTTGATGCCCAACAAGGGATACGGTATGTCTATCCATGGGGCGACGAGTTTGACGGTGAGTTACTCAACTTCTGTGATATCAACTGCCCAAATGCAGACAGAAATATCGATTATGATGATGGATATGGGGATACAGCACCTGCGGGTACTTTTCCGGAAGGTCGTACACCCGTCAATCTCTTTGATATGTCTGGCAACGTGATGGAATGGGTGAGTGACTGGTACGATGCTGATTATTACCAGTACTCTACAGATACAAATCCACAAGGACCATTAGAAGGCGAGTTTAAGGCACTTCGGGGAGGTTCCTGGTTGTCCGGCAAAGATGAAGTGCGCGTTAGTGGACGTAGCTCATTTCATCCTACTGTTTCCCGGGCTAACCTGGGATTTCGTTGTGCTCTGACGGCACCCTAGTAAATTAGCAACCCAATTGTCAGCCCGCAGAACTGTGGACGCTGCCAATAGGCACTATTTGATCGGCATGTAATTGATGATTATTGTATTTTCAGGATGTATTGACTCTCTGTTAGATAGACACGAACTCTGCGGAAGAGAACAAGTGTTTAGAAACATTTATAGTGAATTGTTTTATTGGACTGATGGAGTATATTAGGGTGGAGCGTGCTCAGTTAACCGCTGGCGCGAGTATGCTAGCTGTTGTGGAGGGGCATGCTGCACCAAAACGAAGGCCATCGCACAACCGTGATCTGATGGCAATTTGTGCAAATCGACAGCATATTTTATGGGGCTCTTATCGCTGGAATCACGGAAGGGGCCATGATAGGTAATCCTGTGCCTGCAATTGACGGAGACAGTCAAATCATGCCAGAGGAAAGGGACTCTGTGGCGCTTGCGACTGCCTATCAAGCCTGCCTACGTCTTCAACATCTAAAGACGCCTGAGAGGCTTTCTCAGGAGATCATTGCCATTATTGAGGAGTCCCTTGGCTATGAAAACGCCGAGGTACTCCTTGTTGACGAAGTTGCCGGGCGCTTGAAACCTTTCGCTACCGGAAAACAGAAACTCAGCGGCGAGCGCTCAGCCCAGGGCAATGTCGAATCACGCCCGATGCGAATTGGAGAGGGAGTCGTTGGCTCGGTGGCTAAGAGTGGACAGGCGATTCGAATCGGCGATATCAGACAAGAACCAAGGTATATTGAAGGACGTGAGGACGTCCGCTCTCTGCTTTGTGTGCCAATGCGCGTTGGCGAACGTGTTATTGGCGTTATCACTGTGGAGGGCTCCCAGCTAGACGTATTTACCGACCAAGATCAGGAGGTAATCAGCGTTGTGGCCGACCAAGTTGGTGTGGCTATCGAGAACGCTAATCTCTTCTCGCAGGTTCGTAGGTATGCTTCGGAACAAGAACAGCGGGTTGTGGCGCGTACGGCCGAGCTTGAGACGGTAATCGCCCAACTTGAGCAACAGACAGCCGAGCGGAAGATAACAGACGAAGCGCTGCTCCTATCCGAAACTCGCTACCGCTCACTTGTAGAACGGTATCCAGTTGTCATCTATACAACCGAGAGGATCAGCTCCAGGCGTACTTTGTACGTCAGTCCAGAGGTCGAAAGCAAGCTAGGTTATTCTCCGACCGAATGGACATCGAAAACAGTTTTGTGGTTTGCCTCCCTGCATCCTGAGGATCGAGATCGGGTTCTTAATTCCATCGCCAACGCTAAGGCCAGTGAAGAACGCTCGCTGTCTCTAGAATACCGTCTATTTGGTCGCGATGGTCAAGTCTTCTGGTTTAGGGACGAGGCGGAGATCGTACGGGGCGAGGGAGGAAGACGTTTTGCATTACAGGGGATAATGTTAGATATCACCGACCACAAGTTAGAAGTGGCGGCAAATCAAAACCTCATCAAAGATCTCAACAAGAAGAACAGCGAATTACAAACTCAGAAGGAAGGTTTGAGCGCTTTCAGTCATATGGTAGCCCATGACCTCAAGAACCCTTTGGCGATTCTCCTTGGATTCGCCGAGGTGTTGAATCAAGATTATGTTGGGGGCGAAGACGAGCTGTTGAGCCAGGGTATATCATCCATCGTAGAGAATGGGCTTCGCATGGAGAGTATCATCGAAGAATTGTTGCTGCTGGCCGAGGTCCAACAGATCGAGGATATCGATCTAGAACCGCTCGACATGACTAGTATTATCAATGAAACACAGACCAGAGTGAGCCACCTTATCAACCAGCACGATGCCAAGGTTTCCGTGCCCGGGGCTTGGCCAACTGCCTTGGGTCATAAAGCGTGGGTGCAAGAGATTTGGGTCAACTATGTCAGTAATGCCATCATTCACGGCGGCCAACCTCCTGAAGTGGAGCTCGGAGCGATGGTGCAGCAGGATGGCATGGCCCGATTTTGGGTCCAAGATAACGGCCCTGGAATA
>JAUVOB010000187.1 GCA_030599405.1 Chloroflexota bacterium
ACTATGAAGAACTCGGGCAGGTAGCAATTGGCAAGGCTTTTGATGACCGGGCGGGTTGTGCTGTCTTAATAAGCCTCTTGCGGCGGGAGAGATTCGCCTTCGACCTCGTCGCCGTCTTTACAGTTCAAGAGGAAGTAGGATTACGCGGCGCACGCGTCGCAGCGTACGGTGTAAAGCCTGATGTCGCCATCGTGCTGGAATGTACGCCTGCTTATGACTTACCAATCAAGCGCGAAGTAAGTCCCAATGTCGCTCTCGGAAAGGGTCCCGCCCTCTATGTTATGGACGCAGGGACCATTCAAGATCCACGTTTGGTCTCGTTTATCACAAACGTCGCCTATACAAACAACATAAACTACCAGATTAGACAGCCAGGTGGTGGAGGTACCAACACCGCTGCAATTCAGAGATCTGGAGCCGGCATTCCGGCAGCCACTATCGCAACCCCAGCCCGTTACATACACGGTCCGGTGTCGATGATCAACTTAAGTGACTACGAGAATGTAGTGAAATTAGTCGAAACAACATTGCGCTCCCTGACCAGGGATTCGATTACACGTACGATATAAAGGGATTTCCATGGATGAACTCATTAAGAACTTAGTTGAAGCCTATGGCCCATCAGGCTTTGAAGACAACATCAGAAGGATTATTAACGACGAGATAGCATCATTTGCTGACGAGATCTCGATCGACTCCATGGGAAACTTAATCGCTCTGAAAAAAGGAGATGGGAGCGGGCTCTCCGTGATGGTCGCGGCGCATATGGATGAAATAGGGATCATGACAACCCACATCACCGAGAATGGCTTTCTTCGGTTCACGAACATTGGCGGTGTTCGTCCACAGACCTTGATGGGTTCACGGATTCAATTTTCTGACGGGACTACCGGCGTCATCTATACCGAGAAGATGGACTCCTGGAATGGGTTGCATGGCCAAGACAAGCACTACATCGACGTTGGTGCGACCAGTAAGGAGCTGTGTCCGGTTGGAGTGGGTTGGGCGGCAAGTTTCGTCCGACCATTTGCTGATATCGGCGGACGTTATATTTCGAAGAGTATGGATGATCGAATCGGATGTGCAGTGGGTGTCGAAAGTCTAAGAAGGATTTCCGAAGTAGGAACGACACCGCACGATATCTTCTTCGTATTTAGTGTCCAAGAAGAAGTCGGTACGCGCGGCGCGCAGACGGCAGCTAATGCTTTGAAAGTCGACGTTGGAATCGCCCTAGATGTAACCTTGACGGGTGATACGCCGGAAGCAGAGACTATGGCTGTCGATTTGGGAGCCGGACCTGCTATCAAAGTCAAGGATTCAGGCATGATCTCTCACGCGGGGCTCGTACGCCAAATGCGATCGCGCGCAGAGGAAAGAAACATACCGTATCAAATGGAAGTCCTTGAGAGGGGATCGACAGACGCACGGTCTATTCAGATCGCAGGCGCCGGATGCGCCGCCGGTTGTATCTCAATCCCGTGCCGATACGTTCATACCCAGAGCGAGATGGTGGACGCCAACGATGTCGAGAACACGGTTCAGCTTTTGGTCGAAATACTTTCCAATCCAATCACGCTCTGACCAAATCCTCGCTGACGATTTCCAAGAATCCGAACCCCTAGCCAACACAGTGTTAGGGTGGGAATGAGCTGGGTTCCGGGAATCAGGGCTTCAACGGCCGCGACACCTCTCAGAGCTTTCAGTCCTAGCCAATCCAGCACTGCCCAGCTCAAAGGCGCAGCCAGCACGTCTAAGGCCAGATCTAGAAGATCGATGGCGACGACGACGGCAAGGGGAGTGATGAGCAAGGTTTCCGAGAAAGAAGCGTCCTGAGGGATATTAATACTGCGAACCTTGTGGATAGCGATGATCATGAGCAGCCCGCCGGCTAAGGATGCGGCGACTATCACTCCAAGGATTAGGAGTCCGATTAAGCGAAAATCTTCGATATTCATAATTAGCTAATGAGAAAGAACCTGCCAGATAAATATGGAGACAATTAGTATGCCTCCGATCATCTGGATCACCATCGACACACCCCAGCCAGCAATACCGCCAATACTTGCTCTTAAGGCTATCTCCCAATCTCGATACTTATGATATTGGCCGAGCAGAGTACCTATCGCATATCCAAGGATGCCCCCGAACACACTGCCGACAAACGGAAACATTGGGGTCAAAATCAGGAAGCCGAGAACACCGCCGACAAGCCCAAACAACATCGCCCGCTTTGAGGCGCCGCCCTGCTTCGCTCCAAGAAGAGGCATCCAGAGATCGGCTGTCACCGCGACGACAGCGATCAACGTAATAGCGGTAAAGCTGAGCCAATCCACAGCGTCGAATCCCTCGAGAACCGCAAATCCTAAGGCCGAGAGATAGATCAATATAATGCCGGGTATGATCGGCAGGACTATACCGAACAGACCGACAAACATCGCTGCAACGGTTAGGCCAAAGATTAACGCCTCTAGCAATGGATGCATTTAAATTCCATTTTTCAATTCTTTTCTCCATTTGTTATACGTTGATTGGCCGGATTAAGTTGCGAAGCGCTTAGCGCTTCGCGAGAATCTTTGAAGGGGTCTTCCGCGAGTCCTTTTTCTCCCTTGGCGGAGCCATTGTATAATGGCATGAATGAGATGATGTTAATCCTGACCCACGAAAACGCTGATTTTGACGCCGTCGCTTCCCAATTGGCGGCCCACAAGCTCTATCCAGAAGGCATCCCCCTGCTTTCGTGGCGAGTAAACCGGAATGTGCTCCAGTATCTGAATCTCTATTGGGATGCGTTTAATTTCTTCCGGCCCCATGATTGGAGACGACAGCGGGTTAACCGTATTCTTCTTGTGGATACAGTCGCCTTGCCCAGTGTACGTGGCGTTCGTCCAGACAAGGTCCAGGTCCAAGTTATCGACCATCATGAGATAGGGGACGAGATCGACAATTCATGGATCTACCACGTTGAGACTGTCGGGGCGACGACCACCCTCGCCGTAGAAATGCTTCAAGATGCGGGTCTCAATCTTACTGTCAATGAAGCGACGCTGCTGCTTCTGGGAATCCATGAAGACACAGGTTCCCTCGTCTACGATACGACAACGACTCGTGATGTTCTGGCGTCCGCATGGCTGATGGAGCAGGGGGCACAACTCTCAGTGTTGCGACGTTTTTTGAACATTCCACTTTCCGACGCCCAACAGCAACTGTACGAGAAGCTCCAGGAATCGGCCGAGTGGCTCACCATTGAAGGTCAGACGGTAGCCATAGCTACTGCCACAGCCCCTGATGGATTTGAAGATGAGATTTCGGCCGTCGCTCACCGGTTCCGAGACGCAATGACGCCTGATGGTCTGCTAATTCTCGTCCAACTCAAATACAATCACACACAATTGGTTGCCCGAAGCAGCACAAATCACTTCGATGTATCGAAAATCGCCCGAGCTCTTGGCGGAGGTGGGCACAGTCGCGCCGCCGCCGCGACGATTATGGATAGGCGACTAATCGACGTACACGATCAAGTTCTCAGTCTTATTCCTGATGCAGTTCGACCCATGGCAAAGGTCGCCCAAATAATGTCGTATGGCGTTCAGACTCTGTCCGAGACCGCGGCGGTGTCGGAAGCGGACGAGCTCATGCGTAAATTCGGACATGAAGGCTATCCGGTTGTTAATCCTTCATCTGGTGATCTAGTGGGCCTGGTAACGCGAAGGATAGTCGACCGGGCTGTCAGCCATCAACTCGAGGATCTTGAGATCCGGCAAGTGATGAAAGTAGGACATGTGACTGCTAGGCCTTCGGATTCTGTTGAGATAGTTCAGCGATTGATGATCCAGGAAGGGTGGGGACAGATCCCAGTTATCCCTGATGAGGGCGAGGGAATACCTAACGAACTTATCGGCATCGTGACACGCACAGATCTGATAAATCTTCTTTCAGACAAGGGCGAACAGGAGCATGAACCAAACCTGCGAGACCTCATGTCCGATTCCTTACCTGATACCATGTGGGATATGGTTCAGGTCGTGTCAGATGTAGCCGACGAGATGGGTATGCCCCTCTATTTCGTGGGCGGCCTGGTACGTGATCTTCTATTAGACAAGCCTGCGACGGATATCGACATGGTCGTCGAGGGAGATGCCATTGCTCTAGTTAGAAGGCTTTATAGATTATATGGCGGTGGTATTAGGAGCCATGCCCAATTCGGGACGGCAAAGTGGTTACTATCTCCGGATATCTGGCGAAAAATCTCTTCGAGCACCTTATCTGGTGACCTTCCTAGAGCGATCGACTTTGTCACGGCAAGGACTGAGTTTTATGAGATGCCTTCGGCGCTTCCCGAAGTGGAGAGAGGGTCGATCAAACTTGACTTGCACAGGAGAGATTTCACTATCAATACGCTAGCTATCCGCCTCGATGGCCTGCATCTTGGCGAATTACTCGATTTCTACGGCGGACGCCGTGACTTGGATCTTGGGCAAGTCCGTGTGCTGCACAGCCTGAGCTTCGTTGACGACGCTACTCGGATATTGCGAGCTGTCAGACTCGAGCAGCGACTTCATTTTCAGATTGAGGCACGTACCAGTGAATTAATCGCCGATGCTTTGCCCATGTTAAGCCGGGTAACCGGTGGTCGGATCCGGAATGAGCTTGAGATGTGCCTGCTCGAAGCCGAACCGGTTCCCATCTTCAAACGTCTTGCTGAGTTTGGAGT
>JAUVOB010000424.1 GCA_030599405.1 Chloroflexota bacterium
AGGCCATTCGACACTGTTCATAGAAATGGACGGTCTGCGAATATTGACCGATCCATTACTGAAACGATATGTTGGTCATCTACGGCGCCAGGTGCCGGATCCGGACCCGGTTGTGCAAGATGCCGACGTGGTGCTCATCTCTCATTTGCATGGCGACCACCTGGACCTGTCATCGTTACAGAAATTAGGGCGGGAGAAGCGCTTAATTGTTCCTCGAGGGGCTAGGACCTACTTACAGGTTAAACGTTTCAAACATGTCGAGGAGATCGGGGAAGGAGAGTCCATCGACCTGGGTGGTGTCACGATTGTGGCTACACGAGCCGACCATGCTGGTCGGAAATTGCCCTGGATTCCATATGTTCAAGAGCTGGGTTTTCTGATCGACGGTTCGCACGAGATCTACTTTGCCGGTGATACGGATTTGTTCGACGAGATGGCCGATATCGGCCAGGCGATAGACCTCGCCCTTCTACCGGTGTGGGGGTGGGGCCCGACATTAGGACCTGGTCACATGGATCCGCAGCGTGCGGCCCAGTCTCTGAGTCATATCAAGCCTAGCGCGGCAGTTCCGATTCATTGGGGAACCTACTGTCCCATTATCGTTGAGTGGTTCCGGCCGCGATTCCTAAGCCAACCTCCATTGGAGTTCGCCGACCAGGCGTCGGAGATTGCTCCCGATGTAACAATCAAGATCCTCGATCCAGGCGAATCCCTGCAAGTTGACGAGCTGATCCGCGAATAACGCGGATCACTCCCCCGTTAACCTGAACGATTCTGGACTCTAGCTGGGTGGTTGCCGGCTCAAGGAACTTGAAGATATCGCCGGAAGTCCATCATTTCCCCATTCTACCTCAGCCCCTTTCTCCTTCAAGACCCAACATACGTCCACATCACGAATCATCTCCGCTGAAATACGATACCTAAAAGGATGCCACAGTACCATTTACACTACTCCGGCTTTCCGATAGGCTGTCGATGAACCATGCGGCCGATGGCGCCGTATCATTGATCTATGACCTGAGATCCTGGCTCGTGCGAACTGATCGTTACCAGTATCTCGGTTGAACCACTGGCTATGACACTTCAGTTGGATTGGGACTTCGCCGACGAGCTAGCTAGCATGACGACACCGGTAGCTGTTACTGATTTCAATGTATCATCGGATGGCGAACTCATCGCAGCCTGTCAAGATGGCGAAGAGGCTGCCTGGGATGCTCTGGTGGCTCGCTATGAACAGCTCGTTTACACGGTGATGGATCGCTGCAAACTAGAGCTGCCGGATGAAGGTGAAATATTCCAATCAATATGGTTGGCATTCTTGAAGAACCTGGACTCGTTGCGACGAACAAAACGCGTTGCTGCTTGGCTCGTTGCTACAACTCGGGATGAACTCCGGCGACGGCGTCACATTGCTGAATACAGAAACGGTAATGGTGGCGACAGGACTAACGACAAAATGGCCTGTGTTGACCAGGAGGATCATTCGCTCGAGGATATTGTGTCCCGATATGGCCGATACGAAGCTACTTGCCGGGCCATGATGTTACTTGATACTCAAAGCCAGCAGCTTCTGAAGATGCTTTATGGAGAAACCACCATTCCACCCTATGAAAAAATCGCCGCTAAGCTCAATGTTCCTGTCGACAGCATCGAACAGTTACGAGTACGCGGTCTTAAAATGCTACGGAAAACAATAACGGACTTTGCATAACGAGATATTGTGTGTACTATTATGTTAAGTGCTAATTCCAGCATAAGTAGTACCTAACAGAAGATGTCTCGTCGAAATGATCAGTGGAGAAGGTCAGCTGGCTCACATCACGTTTGAGCAACTAGCCGATTATCAAGACGGTACCCTGATTCCTGAAGAGGTTACCTTCGTTGAAACGCATCTGGCGGCCGAATGTCATAGCTGCCAGGATGATCTAGCCTGGCTAAAAGGGACTGTGGTTACCATGCGCTCCTACGATTGGGAAGCGCCGCCGGCAGGGCTCCGAGCTATCGCCAGACGTAATTTTCGCGAGCATTTTGAGCCGGTTGCCCAGAAATCTAGGTTAAGCATCTGGCTTGATACGCTTCTAGCTCCCAAACCCCGTTTCGCCCTGGCCGGTGCGGTCGCTCTGATGGCGATCATTGCCATGGGCGTTGCCCTGATTACTCTTGTGGGGCCGGGTCCAGAGCTGTCAGCTACCGTGGCTGACGTAACTGGCCTGGTCGAGGTGCAGCCGGCTGGGACTCATAGATGGCTACTGCTCCAGGCG
>JAUVOB010000220.1 GCA_030599405.1 Chloroflexota bacterium
CGTGGCGGGTTGGTAGAGACCCACTCCTTGCTCTTGAGAGCTATAACCGGGACCCGTCGTTTCATTACGGCCGAACATAGACTGGACATCATGGATCGATCTTCTCTGACTCAAAAACCGCCTAGTGGTGAGGCAGACGATTATTGAAAGGCGAGGGCTGTCTTGACTGCTTCGTAGGCGTTAAGCACACCATAACCGGAGCCGCTATTGGGCACTTTGCTGCCATCAACGCAAGCGGGTTGTCTACCCTGGTATGGTGATGCTGTCTCCGCGAGTATTTTTTCGGTTTGCTCGATATCTCCGATCAGTGATGGGTTCGCCGACCACATTAAGGCAACTACACCGGCTACATGGGGACTTGCCATGGAGGTGCCTGCCTGAACCTCATAAGTGTCTTGGGGAAAGGAGGAGAGGATGCCATCACCGGGAGCGACTAAATCAGGTTTAATTCGTCCGCTGGCGTCCGACTCAACCGGACCGATGCTGCTAAACGATGCGATATTTCCGCTCTGATTTATTGCGCCCACTGAGAAAACTTCTTCAAAGGTCGCTGGGGGAAAGCGAACACTACCGCACCAAGGTCCCTCGTTTCCGGCCGCGACAGCCATAAAGATCCCGGCCTGCCGCAATGCTTTGATAGCCTCGATGAGAGTCCTACCGTCACAGCCTTCGAGTTCTGGGCAAAGCCACGAGTTGTTGATAACTTGGGCTGAACGTGATGGATCACCATCGGTAAACGGATCGCCACCATTCGGAAAGGGTGCAAGGAGGAATTGCAGACAGTCAAGGTACAACGCTGGATTCCCTAGCCCCCGTGCCAGATTGGCACAGCCAAACCACTGAGCCCCGGGCGCCACGCCGGTGCTTGCTCCGAGGATAGTTCCCAGCGTATGCGTGCCATGGCCACTGGAATCGACAGGAGACGTTGACCCGTACCAGGGATCGAACCAATTGTAGTCGTCACCACTAGCGTATCCCCGATAAGAAGCGATCAACTCGGGGTGATCGCCCTGAATACCAGAATCGGCGTGGCCGATGACGATTCCTTCCCCATCAACACCAAAATCACGCCATACGCGATCAGCGCCGATTCGGGTGAGATTCCACGTTGGCTCTCTTGGTGCATCATCGTTGCCGTAGCTAGTTTCCTCCAGTGACGGCAGTGGGCGAAGCACGGGATTGTCAATGACGTGATCAACATCAGACCGTCTTTCTAACCACAATCGAAGAACCGGTCCACCATCCACCGCCAGGCCGTTGACCAGATAATACGGAGTGTACGCTATGCCAAGGGTATCGAGTACCCTCCGTATATCAGCCTGGCTATTCTCGGCTTGTTCAACTAGCCGCTTGTAGACCAACTCTGATCTTCGATCGCTATCGACCTTAACTCCGATCCCATCCAAATCAGCCTGATCCGCCATTATCACGAATAACTGGTCGCCATGTAGTCCTCGCTGTCCGAGACCAACTAATATGAAGGCGCCAATAACCCAGGTAAGAATCAGGATGCCAAGCATTGGCATGCGTGGTTTGGATCCTGCCAAATGGCGGCGGGCCAGCATAATGACGGCACCAAAACTGCAGGCGATGAGCATCGAGATGATTGCGGCGGAAAATGCCCAATACGGGATGTCTTTGACGCCAAAGGCGAGTAACAGGACCAGCTCATCGGGATCGAAGAATATCATGGGCGCCGCGACAGTAAGACCGATGAGCAAAAAGATAGATAACCAATTCGTCCCTTCATCTTCGTTCTGTCCATACCATCCGACCCCAGCTATTGCAATGCAGAGGGCTGGAATGAAAAGCATAAGGAGAATCTGAATGCCATTGAAACCAAGGGAAGATGTCATCACTAAGAGGGCCGTCCCGGTAGCGAGACCACCAAGGACCAGGTCCCGTCCAATCCCAGTACTTGTTTGACGCAAAGGAATGAACAGGTAATAAGTCAGAAGCAAGGCGGCCGTAAAACCAAAGAGCAACCCGGCAATAAGGTTCAGCACTGTATCAAGAACCGATCCGAGGGCGCCCCAGGCAAGCCAAGGATAGATAACGATGATGGCAATTATCAGGGCTAACATTTGGGCTGTAGCAGGTTTGCCAGATCTCAGGCGAAACTCACGATCGCGATGCCTTAAATGGGCTACCATCATCGCTAGGAAGAAACCCACTAGGATAATTTGAAGGAGGTTAGCAAGCTGAGTTGATGGTGGTTGGATCAGCTTTATTGGCGAAAGAATCAATACGAATACTGAGGAAAGGGCCCAAGTGTTGAAAACCGCGCGATATCGTTCTGAAGGCCACATCCTGGACAAAGGAATAGCCGCCAGGCCAATTAACATGCCCTGACCTATGGCGATCAAGAACCATCCCCAGCCTGGCCATGCCAGGCCCATGACCAGCAACATTTCCTCTACGGTCCAGGCAACAAAGTGTAAGGCACCGCTAACAAACACGATCCAGAGAGAAACCAAAATAACCAGCAGCAAGCCGGATATATCTTGACGGTCCGATGGGTTATTTGAAGTTTGAAGTGAAGGAGCTGATGTTTGCTGCACGCCAAAATACCGATTAGCTCAGAAGGTTAGGAGCCAGCCTCGTCGCTGTGCGTAAGGGTAACAGGCATCGAAGTATCAACTTGCGTTGCCATCTGGGGCTGTTGAAAAATAACTGTAAAGATGATTAGTACCGCCCATATCGATGTAGCCGCGCCCAAGTGGAGAATTCGCGACCATAAGGGTAGAGACAATAAAACGTTGCTAATTCCCAGTCCAACCTGAACAAGCAATAGTGCTATCAACACATACGATAAGCTATGAAGCGTTTTCTCGCCATGCCCATTTCTCAAGATGTTGAAGAGTAAATATGAAACAACGATAAGAACTATTAAAGCTATGATGCGGTGGACCATCTGAATAGTAACCAAGTTCTGCAAACTATCAGGGACTTCGCCAATGCCGCAAAGGGGGAAGCTAGGGCATGCTAACGAGGCGCCGGTTCTCGTCACAAGGGATCCACTCAGGATAAGTAGATAGGCAAAACCAGCGCTAATTAAAGTCCACCTCTGCATCTTTTTGAGATCGAATGATCGATCGACTCGTCCGCTCAACGCAATCAGCTTAGGCTGGGAGACGGTAACCAAGAGGGCAAGGAATCCGACGATAGCCATCGCCACTCCTGTGTGTACGAGTCCCGTCCATCTAGGCAGTTCGTTTAGAACATGGAGACCGCCTAAAACAACTTGAATAATGAGTAGTACAGCTGTGGTTATTGCCGGACGCCATATCCACTTCTCGTTCTTGTGGTTTTTGTAGGCCAGCCAGGTTAATCCGGCGATTTGTATACCCGCGACTCCTCCAAGAAGGCGGTGGCCAAACTCGACCCAGGCGCCAATCTCGATAGGCGGTACGGCCCGACCATAACACAGTGGCCAATCGGGACATCCCAAACCATATCCCGTTACACGCACAAAGCTCCCAGCCATTACGAGCACAATCGTGCTGACGAGACTTGTCAACGCCAGGGTGGCGAAACGCGAACGATTGGTGATTTGCGCCCTTTGGTTGGCCGAGCGATTCATATGATTAATCCTTACAAAAGAACTGAGTCCGGAAATTAGATTTGACGATATCCACAAATAATCACGACTTCGGGGGAGAGTTCACAGAAATCCTAGACGACCTGTCGTCTCATTAGTGAATCCTGTCACATGCGCAAATGTACCACATTCGATGATTCAATCAACGAGTGTGGATTGCTGCAAATTGTGCCTTTCCGCCTGCATAACCTCTGGTGGTCAGGGAGCCATTCGCCGAGTAGAAATCGACCTGGAAGGACCTTCTTTACAAGCAGTAAATCGAATTGCTCTTCGAGCTTACCGAAATGATGTCATCGACTTAACGATCGGCTGAATCAAGGATGACGAACTGCTGGTGACAACCTTGTCTGCATCCTGGTAATCGGACTCACGGCAATTCAGTCAATTCCTTGCCACAATGAATGGGTGTAGTGTATCGTGGGGAACAGAAGATGTACGAAGACGGTTCAGAGAACGATGGCATCCGGGAAGTCACGGTAAGACGTTGGCCAACAAAATTGCTCGCGTCATGCCTTCTGGTTGTAATGTTGTGTACAGTGGCCGCTACGCCAGTAGC
>JAUVOB010000374.1 GCA_030599405.1 Chloroflexota bacterium
CGTCTGTTATCGCATGGCCATTACAGCCGAGCCGACGCTGCCTACCAATCTCTCGACCGAAGATTCCATTACCTCAAAATACGGATTGGGGTAAATGCCGATCCAGAAGATGAAGAGCAAGAATGCAAGAAATATAGCCAATTCGCGGCGGTTTACATCGCGTAACTTCTTGTTCTCCGGATTGTCCAACGGACCCATAAACACTCGCTGGAACATCCACAGCAGGTATATCGCCGCCAGGATGACACCTGAGGCGGCGAAGGCCGTGTAGATCCAGGCGTTGGATCCCAGTGACTCGGTTGCATCCATAGAGCCCAACAGGATAGTAAACTCTCCAACAAACCCGTTCAGACCCGGTAAGCCCATGCTAGAAAGCACGACTATTAAGGAGAGAGCGGTGAACAGGGGGATCGCCCGCCAAACGCCACCAAAAGCGGACATTGCCCGCGTATGTCGTTGTTCGTACAGAATACCTACCAGGAAAAATAATGCCCCTGTGCTCAGCCCGTGGTTAACACCCTGTAATATAGCACCTTGCAATCCGACGGCGTTAAGCGAAAAAATACCAAGCATCACGAAACCCAAGTGGCTCACGCTAGAATAGGCCACGAGCCTCTTTACATCTGTTTGGGCGAAGGATACTATCGCCCCGTATATGATCCCGATAATGGCCAGCACGGCGATGAGCGGCGCAAAATAGTCAGAGGCTTCCGGGAATAGTGGCAAATTGAACCGGATAAATCCGTACGTACCCATCTTGAGCAATATCCCGGCAAGGATGATTGATCCGGCCGTCGGCGCTTCGGTGTGCGCATCAGGTAACCACGAATGGAAGGGAAAGATGGGCACCTTGATTGCAAAGGCAATCGCAAAACCAAGAAATAGCAGGCGCTGTACGTCAAGCGCTCCAAAGGCATCCCTGCCTGCCACCAGAGCGGGAACCGAGAAGGTATCATTGCTCAGGCCCAAGTACAATATGGCCAGCAACATGAGCAGCGATCCGGCCATCGTATAGAGAAAGAACTTGATCGAAGCGTAAACCCGTCGCTCGCCGCCCCAAATGCCGATAAGGAAATACATCGGAATGAGGGTGAATTCCCAGAAGATGTAAAACAAGAACAAATCCTGGGCCAAGAATACCCCGGTCATTCCCACTTCCAGCAATAGCATAAATACGTAGTATTGTTTCACCTGGGTCTGAATCTGCGACCAGGAGGCGATTATCGCCAACAAGGCGATGAAAGAAGTCAACATCACAAAAAGAACACTAAGACCATCAACGGCCAGGAAATAGGTGACTCCTAAAGTCGGGATCCACTCCGCCTTGTCGATCAGCTGCAGGGAAGGTTGGTCGGGATTGAATTGAACCAGGACCACCGCCGAGATGATGAAAGTTATGGCAGCAGTCGCGATGGCGACCTGCCGGATCAGGTTGTCAGATTCGCGTTTGAGCGGTTTGAGCAACATGATGGCCACAATGCCGACCAGTGGAAAGAAGGTTAATATTGTTAGTAAACCGTTGCCGTCCATTTCGTCTCCAGAGTATTCTCTAAGGGTGGAGATGTATCAATTAGCCCTAGTTGATAAGCATCAAATATATAGATCAAGAGCCAAGTTCAATCAGTTTGCCACAAAGATGATATAAACCACTATCGCTATGACCCCTAAGAATACGGCTAGCGCGTAATTTCGGATGTAGCCTGTTTGGGTTCTTCGAAGCTGGTAACCGCACCACCTGGCTGCTCTCGCCGTTCCATTCACCAAACCGTTGTCGATTATGGCGACGTCGATTGATTTGTTTACAAAGTTTGCCAAACCCACATACCCGTCTCGAATGACCCGGTCGTGGAACCAATCATGCCAGAATCTCCAATCAACTGTATGAGCCAGCCAGGAGGCAGTGGCGTTGAAGGCTGGAACGATGGTCCGCATATAGAGGGTATTCAATGGCAAAACGCCAAACCACCATATCGGCGTCTTCTGCAGCGGATCGGGATCATCCGCTTTCTCCGGCCGGTTTCGATAGACGACAAACAGTGCCAATCCAAGGGCAGCCAGAGCAAGCACTGTCGAAAGCCCTGCCACCGAAAAGTCGACTGAAAGCGGTGTATCCGGCACATCGACAAGCCCTTCCAACCTCTCCAATTCAAGAGATCTAATCGAGTGCTCCAGCCACTGTTCTAACTCCAGATTCAGACCAAGTTCGTGTTCTTCCTCGGCATGCTCCGCAGCTCCGGCGCTGAAGAAGGGAACGTTAAGTAATCCACCGAGAATAGTTAGGGCCGCCAAAACAATCAGCGTCCAGGTCATGAGTCGCGGACTTTCGGAAGCATGCTCTGCCGCCTCAGTTCGAGGTTTTCTGAGAAAGACCATGCTCAGCTGGCGTCCCATGTAAAAGGCGGTGCAAATTGCCGCCAGGATCAGGACAATCTCCACTCCAAGCTGCCTGTTGAACTCGGCATGAGCTAGTATTTCGTCCTTGGACCAGAAACCAGCCAAGGGAACAATGCCGGCAAGGGCCAGCGCGCCTATGGTGAAGACGACAAATGTCGTTTTCATTCTATGGCGTAAGCCGCCCATGTTTCGCATGTCCTGCGGATCAAACTCTCCTTCATCCGCCGCTTCATCGTCATGATCAGCTACTTGATGGTGCCCGTGCTCCATACCATGAATGACGTTGCCCGAACTGAGGAAGAGCAGCGCCTTAAAGAACGAATGGACTACAAGGTGGAATATGGCAGCGACATAAG
>JAUVOB010000028.1 GCA_030599405.1 Chloroflexota bacterium
CAGGACACGAGATTCTAGAAATTCCCATTAGCTATGATCCTCGGACATATGCTGAGGGGAAAAAGATCAAAGCTAAGGATGGCCTGAAGGCCATGTTCATAATGTTCCGCGATCGTCTTGGCCTATCACCGGCGCGGCTCAGTCCGGAATCAGGAGTTTCTGTCGGCGCTGAGGGCGCTGAAACTAGCGTCTAGCCCATAGGACTTAGCTGGCTTCACAAGATTGTATTAAAGGTTTCTCCATGCAAATCGTTATCACCGGGTCCATTGCCTTTGACTACCTGATGTCCTTTCCGGGCAGATTCAGTGACCATTTGCTTGCCGATCAGCTGGACAAATTAAGTGTCAGTTTTCTCGTCGACTCGATGAGAGTGCAACGGGGAGGTGTCGCTCCCAATATCGCCTACACAAACGCGCTTCTTGGAGGGAAACCACGAATCATGGCTTCGGCTGGAGCCGATTTCGAGGATTATCGCACCTGGCTAGAGGAAAATGGCGTTGACACATCTGGAATAATCGTCTTTGAAGACGACTACTGCGCCTCGTTCTTCGTGAATACCGATCAAGATCAGAACCAGATTGCTAGTTTTTACACTGGAGCCATGGCTAGAGCCTCGCAGTTGACTTTTGCCCAGCATGGCGGTGATCCTGAATTGGTCACGATTTCGCCAAATGATCCCTCGGCAATGGGCGCCTATGTCGAAGAATGTAAGCAATCTGGTATCCCATACATATATGACCCAAGCCAACAAATCATCCGTCTATCGGGCGAAGACATTCTTTCAGGGATCGATGGCTGCGCCTTCCTGACGGTCAACGAATATGAGCTTAGTATGATCGGTGAGAAGACCGGTCTGTCTGAAGGTGAAATCGTCGATCTCGCTGGCGGTTTGTTGCTGACATTGGGAAAGCATGGCTCTCGTATCATTATTGAGGGGAGAACTTACGAGGTCCCCATCGTCCAACCGCAAAGTATCGTCGAGCCAACAGGTGCAGGTGACGCATATCGCGGCGGCTTGTTGCGAGGCATACAGCTTGGCCTGCCCTGGGATATAGCCGGCCGTATGGGAGCCCTGGCATCTGCTTACGTACTCGAGAACATCGGTCCACAAGGGCATACCTTTAATCCAACTAGTTTTGTGACGCGCTATCGGGAGAACTTCGACGACGAGGGCGCGTTGGACGTCTTATTGAGAGACGCATAAGAGGATAGGGAAACCGCAAGACAGAGGTGACACCATAGTCCCTGGCGCTTCCCTTGAACTATTTTGACTCTAGAAGGAGAGTATTAGAAATGGATTTTGATATTAAAGATAAAGGGCTTGCCACAGGCGGCAGGCATCGAATCGAATGGGCTGAGCAGGAGATGCCAGTGCTGCGCAGTATCCGCGAGGACTTCGCCAGGGAGCGCCCTCTTGCCGGAACCAGAATCAGTGGCTGCCTTCATGTAACAACTGAAACCGCAAATCTAGCTCATACTCTTCAAATCGGAGGAGCTGATGTCGTGCTCTGCGCTAGCAACCCTCTTAGCACACAAGACGATGTCGCAGCCTCGTTGGTAAACCACTACGAGATACCGGTATTCGCCATCAAAGGCGAGGACAACGAAACCTATTACAAACATATTAGCGCAGCACTGGATCATCGACCTCACATCACGATGGATGATGGAGCGGATCTGGTAGGAACGCTTCATAAAGGGCGGCAAGAGTTAATTAGCGAAATCATCGGGGGAACCGAAGAGACAACGACCGGCGTTATACGTTTACGGGCGATGGCCAACGAGGGCATGCTGAAATTCCCAGTTATCGCAGTCAATGACGCACTCACCAAGCACATGTTTGATAACCGCTATGGAACAGGTCAATCCACCCTCGACGGCATAATTCGCTCAACCAACGTTTTGCTTGCTGGCAAGGCGATTGTTGTTGCTGGCTACGGCTGGTGCAGTCGCGGAATCGCCATGAGGGCCAATGGTATGGGCGCTAATGTGATCGTAACCGAGGTAGATCCATTGAAGGCTCTAGAAGCCGTGATGGATGGTTTCCGAGTCATGCCGATGCAGGAAGCAGCAAAAATTGGCAATATTTTCATAACAGCAACCGGCGACATCAACGTCATCGACGTGCACCATATCAAAGCCATGAAAGATGGCGCGATCATAGCCAACTCAGGACATTTCAACGTCGAGATCAACCTCCCCGGTCTGGCCAAAATGGCTGTCAGCCCTCCGCGCAAGGTACGCGAATATGTAGATCAGTATGAATTGCCCGACGGAAGGAAGATAAACTTACTAGGCGAAGGTAGGTTGGTGAATCTGGCAGCGGCCGAGGGACATCCGGCTTCGGTCATGGACATGAGTTTCGCCAATCAGGCATTGAGCGCTGTCTTCTTGCTCCGCAATGCCGACAAGCTTGAAACGAAAGTGTATTCCGTCCCTGAGGATGTCGACCAGGAAATTGCCCGCATCAAACTGGAAGCAATGGGCATTGCCATCGATCGTCTGACACAGGAGCAGGAAGCCTATCTTTCCTCGTGGGAAGAAGGCACATAGATCGCGAATAGAGAGACCGCTTGCGCTCTGGCTCGTAAGCTTTGTTTCACTCGCCATTGTTTTGCGCTGAGAACTATCCCAGCCGTCGCAACGATTCTTTGTCTCGAACAAAGATTTGGCCATGAATTACGCGTTTATGGCAGCGTGACCTGGAAAAGGTATTTGTAGAATCTCCAGCATGAACACCCCGCGTGACAATACCGCGGAAATGACAACAGGTCTCGTTCGCGTGGCCCGGATTTTCTCCAATGTGGTCAGTCCATCGGTTATGTTTGCCGTAATAGGGCTGGCCGTTGCCTGGAAGGAGCTTCCGTTCTGGGAAGGCCTGTTATGGGCTGCCGTGTATGGCTTCTGGGTATCGCTGATGCCGATCTTGCTCGTCGTCTACATGCTTAGGACCGGCCGGATATCAGATCTTCACATGAGCAATACGAGAGAACGCCGGCTACCTTATTTGGCCAGCGTTATTGGCTCTCTAATAGCATTGGCTATTATCCAACTCTTCAATGGTCCGGACTTGTTACGGTGCCTGGCCATTTTCAGTACCTTGGAATTAGCCGCATTGGCCGTAATTACAAACTTTTGGCTCATCAGCATTCACGCAACGAGCATCGCCTCTGTGACAATTATCAGTGGACTGGTTTTTGGATGGTGGACATTAATCCTGCTACTTCCCTTGGTTGTAACTGTTTGCTGGGTACGCTTGTATTTGCGCCGGCATAATGTACAACAGGTTGTGGCAGGGTTAGCGCTGGGAGTCATTACGGTTTGGGTGTTGATCCAGATCGGATGCTTCTAGTTTTCAGCCGGCCCTTTTGAACTAAGGCTCCCCTGTTGGAATACAAGTAAATATGTTTGAACAAGACAGACTCCTAATGCGATTGCAGCAGCGCGTCCTATCGGAGTCGGCCATACTGGTTTGTTTCCTGTCGGGCTCATACGGGCGTCGAACACACGATCCCTATTCCGATCTAGATATCGCACTAGTCTTTGGTGGGGAAAGTGAGAGAGAGGTTGCGTACGCCGGTAGAAGGGAGTTCGTGCAGTCTTTGATGCCCTATGTTCCTGCCAAATCATACGACGCCGGACACATTCGCCCATTCTTTCACGTTGCCCTTTTCGCCAATGGAGCGAAAGCTGACTTTCGTTACGAGACAAAGGAGACCCTTAAACCTTCTGCCTGGGATCGTGATATCCGGTTGATCAAGGACACTGATGGCTGGGGAAAGCAATTCCAAGTGGACGCGGAGAAATTGTCATCTATTCCTCCGCGACCAACATTCACCGAGAAGGAGCTCGTTGAACTAGATAACCGGTTCTGGATCATGTTCATGGATGTTTATCGTGTGCTCCTGCGAGGGGACTATGATAAGCCCTATCCGGTCTACCTGGAGTTATTGACCTTCACAATCCCTTTGCTGCTCCGCCTGCTACCTGCTGAAGAACCTGCGCGTCAATCATTGTCGATTTCCCACTACGATCATGATACCCCTGCCACAACTAAACACATGCGCATGCTGTTGAACGGCTATCTCGATGCTCGTGCGGCGGTCATACGAAGATACAACCTCACTTTCATGCCAGATCAGATTTTCGAGAACGCGATAATAAAACTATTCAGCCGAGAGCCGTGATAACATAGAGCGGTTGCCTGTTTATCGAATAAATAGTCTGTTCTCAATCACTACTCTCAGAAATAGGCTACGTATTCTCGTCAACGGCGCTTTCCACTGTCTCCAGTAGGAACAGGAATTCTTCAACGCTTTCGGTAACGAGCATACGGCGACGGTAATCTTCTATCACGCTAAAACCATCAAGGTATCGTTTTAGGTACTTGCGGAATAGAATGAGACCACGATCGCCGTGATATTCAATCATCATGATCAAATGCCTCCGAATGGTCTCGGCGACTACTTTTAAGGGGATGCATTTTTTATTCACCCGGCTAAACACCCAGGGATTGCCTATCGCCCCTCGTCCTATCATGACCGCATCACAACCAGTTTGCCGCAGCATGCGATCGATGTCGTCAGGTGAGCAAACATCTCCACTACCGATAACTGGAACTTTGACGAGCTGACGTAGTTCTGCGATCGCATCCCAATCTGCGACTCCCCGATACCCTTGTTCTTTCGTGCGAGGATGAATAGCGATGAGAGAGGCCCCATTGTCTTCCATAATTTGGGCAACCTCCGGGTAATTTATCTCGTCCTCCCATCCTAGCCGTATCTTACCCGTAACCGGCAGGCTCAGGTTGTTACTAAGAAGGTTAAAGGTCTCTTCAATCAAACCGGGCTGGGGCATCATCCCGACGCCGGCGCCTCGTCCGCTTACGCGCCTTGTTGAACAGCCCATATTGATATCGATGATAGCAGGTCCAAGTTCTTCAACCCGCGAGGCTGCTTCAAGGAAAAGCCCGGCGTCATTGCCAAATAGCTGGATGACCATCGGCCAATCATCAGACGTAAAATCGAGTAAAGATTTCGCCATCTTTGAGCCGTCGATGATGTCCTCAACGGCAATAAACTCCGTGTAATTCAAAGCAGAGCCAAAGGAGCGACACAATGCTCGATGGGGTATGTCGGCAAAGCCAGCCATGGGTGCCAGGATAACGTCTCCATAGACCGGGACATCGCGAACATAGAATTCGGGTCGTTTATTCATCAAGTACGATTCTACCAAAACTGGTCGTGCCAGGTGAACGATGTCCCTGGTTATCAAATTGCTATCATGGCTTCTGGTGGCATGCAGTATTTGCGGCGTGATTGATGCTAACTAGCCGCGCTTGCGTCATCTATGGCCTTTATTAGCATTTTAGGCTGGGTTGTACCAAGTCGAGCTATCTTGCCGTTACTGAAATCGATTTCCGCAGCACTTCCTGGGGCAATAGCATATAGCCAGCCGCCTGGTATTGACTTAACTCCCCAAAGGTAATACCAAGGATTCTCTACTTCCTGGGTGGACTGAATCTCCATTAGCGAATATGACTTGCCAATAGCTCCTATACCAAACCAGAATTTGAGTTTTCCTTCTGAAATCTCAACCGTAAAAGCATAAAACAAGGCGAGAACCAAGAGATAAAGACCCATCATTACAAATGCGACGACCATCCGGTCTTCGGCGATCATTGACGGTACGATAAGTGCAATGAGGACTCCAGTCACAAGAAAAACGATTAACGTCAAAGCGCCGAATTGGGTGTGCTTATAATCAGCTTCCATATCTTCCTCCTGAAATAGTCGATGTGAAGAGGTATTCGTTCTTTTGTAGACCGAGTAAAAATTCTGCCCTTTGGAAAGAGAACCGGCCTTAGTTAGCTGGAATGCTCTTCAGGATCTTGACTGGCTCCGAGCCATTCTATCAACTGTGTGTTTGCTCGCTCTATCCAATAGGGAGATGCAACGTCGAACCAGGAGATTGTCTCATCATCCAGGCGAAACCAATTCGCTTGCTGGCGGATAAATCGATGGGTCTCGAATTTGATTCGTTCCACAGCCTCATCCAAGGGGCACTCGCCATCCAGATAAGCCAGCAGCTGACGATATCCCAGCCCACTCATAGAGCTGAGATGCCGATCATATCCCTTGTTCTGCAACGATCTAACCTCATCGAGAAGACCGTTTTCCATCATAGCATCAACCCGGACATCAACCTTGTCAAATAGAAGCTCTCTGTCTGAAGTCAGGCCAACCATTTTGATATCGTAGTCCGGGGGCGAACTGCGACGCAATGATGACATGGGAACGCCTTTGACCAGGGTAACCTCAAGGGCGCGGATGACACGTCGAACGTTGCGCTGGTCAATTTTGGCGGCCGACTCGGTATCTAGAACGTTAAGCCATCGGGCCAGCTCTGTCTGACCAACTTGTTGCAAGGCTGCGCGCAGCCGGTAATCAGGTGGAACGCTGGGAATCTTCCAGCCCTCGACCACGGCCCGCACGTATTGTCCGGTCCCCCCCACCAGGACAGGAAGTATGTCCCGTCCCTGGATCTCCCTGATCGCCGCATTCGCAAGGCGTTGGTATTGTCCAAGTGTGATCGTCTCATCAGGCCGACAAATATCGATGAGATGGTGGGGTATTCGAGCGCGGTCGTTGTTGGAAGGTTTGTCGGTTCCAATATCCATGCTGCGGTAAAGGAGGCGAGAGTCGGCCGAAACAATCTCTCCCCCAAATCGTGCAGCCACTTCCAAGGAAAAAGCTGTCTTTCCAACTGCGGTAGGCCCGACAATGACGAGTAGTGGTGGAAATTTCCGAAGAGATCTCATTGTCTGTGCCGGATCACTTGTCAACTCATGCCTCACCAGCCGAGAATGGCGTTGACAATGTGTTCACAGCGGATCAACTTCCCATACCTATCTAACTCGACCGCAACCAGATCGACCCGCCAATCCGGGTCAAGATCGTGGTCGAGCAAGTATCGCTGCGCCAATTTGAGTAACTTTCGAGCTTTCTTCTCCGTAAGTCCCTCTTCGGGCGCTCCCATTGCCCGGCCCCGGCGGGTCTTCACTTCCACAAATACATACTCCTCGCGGTCGCTCGCGACGATGTCAATCTCACCTAACGGACACCGCCAATTCCTTTCGATTATCCGCAGCCCTTTATCTTCTAGATGGAGCGCAGCCACATTCTCGCCCCATTGGCCAAGAAGAAGGCGACTATTGCTCATATTTTCCGCTTCTTCTTGATCGCGACCGAAGGGCATCCGGTAAATAATACTGCCAAGAGAGAACGCGTCGCCGAGCTCGATTCTGCCACCGTGTACTGCGGCGCTCTTGATCTGGTCTTTCAGTCAAGAGCCGCTCGTATAGATCTAGCGTATGCGAGACAGTATTCTGGATCGTGTATCGGGAACTAGCCCTATTGGCAGAAGAGCCCATATGGCATAATCGTTCCGGGTCCATGGATAGAGCCACCAGACGATGGGCAAGTTCCCCTTCCCTGTCGGGGCCTAAGAGCCCTGACACGCCGTCTACAACGATGTCGTCAATGCCTGGACTGCATGTGGCAACGATTGGCAACCCAATCGCCATGGCCTCAATAATCGTTAACGGATGGACCTCGGAAACGGATCTCGTCGCGAAGATGTCAGCCGTAGCCAGAATGACGGGCACGTCGGAATAATCGACCTCGCCAGCGAAGGTAGTGCGCGATCTAATACCGAGCTCGCTCGCAAGTTGTTCCAGCTGTCTGCGCTGGGGTCCGTCTCCGACGAGCGTTAGGTGCAACTGGGGATTAACACTGTACGCACGTGCGAATTCGTGCAGGAGAGCGATCACGCTCTTTTCGGCCGAGAGCCGGCCCACGTAGATGATCCTGGTAGGCTGACCTGGCGAATCCGATTGCCAGGTTATTTTTTGTGATGCATAGTAGTGGAAGGCACTTAAGTCGATGCCATTGACGATCAACTCCACCGGTTTTCGGACGCCAAGAGCTAGCAATAGTTTGCGAACACTCTCGGATGGAGCTATGACAACATCCGAGAAATCGGTAATAGAAGGCCAGAATCGACGCATCAACATTTCACTTGCGGGTTGAGAAAGGGGAGAGTAGGCACTGATGTAAATGTCATAGCGCGTATGATTGGTAAATACGACTGGACACAAACTATATCGATGGGCCATCTCTAGTCCCATTAGGGGGTGATGGCAGTGTAAGATGTCCATCTGACGCATTTCTTCTTGGGCAGATCTCGAATAACGGACCGCGAGATGATAGCCGGTCCTTCCCAGCGGCAATGCTGGCGAACGCACTATCCCCCGCTCAACATCATCCCGACTTTCTAAGCCGAGCGTAAAGACGGTTACCTTGTGTCCAGCCTTTTCCAAATGTTGCCTGTACAGGGAAACCATCCGGGTCACACCATTGACAACAGGTTCGAAGCAGGCGGTGACCAAACCTATACGCATATTAAGCCGCACCGAGGAAATACAATTAATGTAATTAACACTAATTAAGGGTCTCGATTTTAGACCTTAGGGTTGCCAGGAGATTGTCGTACGAGTCGGCGAAAGCTCGAACACCATCCTTCTGTAATTGCTCGGTTACAAAATCAATATTTATGTCAAGTTCCGCGATCTGTTCCATAACTTGAATAGACTCGGCGATTCCTTTCTCGAGCGAGTTGCCGACCCGACCACGCACTCTAAAAGCCTCAATCGTCTGCGGCGGCATGGTATTCACGGTCTCTGGTCCGATTAACTCATCAACGTAAAGTGTGTCCGGATAACGCGGGTCCTTTGTGCTGGTAGAAGCCCAAAGCAATCGTTGAACCTCGGCTCCGGCCGATCGTAACACACCAAAACGCTCTCCGTAGAATATTTCTTTGAATCGCCGGTATACAAGTTTCGAATTCGCTATTGCGGCTTTTCCGAATAGCAAATTGGCACTGGGATCGCCCGAACCTGATAATGCTTTGTCGA
>JAUVOB010000232.1 GCA_030599405.1 Chloroflexota bacterium
ATTCCGAATTTAGCGAGAGCCGGCTAGCCAACCGCTATGAGAAAGATCTCGCCAATGATCTGGGCAACCTGTTGAGCAGACTGCTCAGCATGATTGAAAGCTACCTCCAAGGTCGCGTTCCAGAAATCGGGGAATACTTGATTCAAGAAATACAACTTAAGCACGAAGTGGAGATCCTAGTGGATTCTACCCGCCTTCGTGTGGCTGATTTCGCTCTAAACCGGGCCGTTTCCGAAGTAATGGTGACCATATCGCACATTAATGCCTATCTGGAGAAGACCAGCCCCTGGAATTTGGTGAAAACGGGTGAGATCGATCGAGTTGGTACTGTTCTTTATACGGCAATGGAAGCGCTTCGTATCGCCTCTGTTCTGTTGCATCCTGTGATGCCTGAACGAACGGCCGATCTGTGGAAACAGCTTGGATGGCAACCTTCCGAATTCTTAGGTGATGCTCTGACTTGGGGACAGCTGGAACCAGGCAGTCTGACAAAGAAAGGAGTACAGCTTTTCCCCCGTATCGATCCCAAATCGCCGGGTTCGTAATCTGTCAGGACAGGTCAGACCTGATAAAAACCGAAATCCATAATCCAATAACTGACCCGGTCAGTCCAGTCAGGATCGAATTCTGGCATCATTGCATAGTGGTCTGTTTAATCGCATCCGCAGTGAACGGCGTCATTTGGTCGTAAACACGCTTCAGGATGTCGCCACCCATCGCATGCGCCGCTGGAAGTACAATTTGACCTTCTAGCTGCTGACAGCCCTGTATCCTCATACCGAGATCTATGGATTGTCAATGAATTAATGGGGGGTTTCAGGATATTACATCGACAAAGCGCGCAGCGGTGACCTTGTGAAGGTCAACCGGGTCCAACTCGATGTTAATGCCTTTCTTCCCTGCGCTAACGCAAATAGTATCGAAGGCAGTAGCTGACCGATCAAGCAGGATCGAAAAACCTCTGTTGAGGAGCACTAGGGCTGAGATTCCACCAACCTGGAGTCCTGTCAAATCTTCAGCCTGTTTGTGTGAGGCAAATTTCACCTTTTTTTCGCCCAATTCCTTTGCCAACATCTTGAGATTAAGCTGATGGCTACCAGGAACCATAACTAGTAGCGGCTTTCCCTTTTCCCGAACGACAACTAAGGTCTTGAAGATACGCTCGGCAGGCATTTCTAGCCACTGGGCGATCTTCTCGGCGTCGCGTTCGTTCCCCGGGTACGTATGGATCAAATACGATACGCTGTGCGACTCTAGCACTTTCATCGCCAGTGTTTTATTACTCATTCCCGTACATCTCATCCCACTCCAAACGCTCATCCGTCTTACTAGCGGATGTTCCGGTTGGCGGCCGTAGCCTCAACTCCTTAGCTCGTTTAGCTGTTCTAGAATTTCGTCTGAACCTGGTCGATCTCGGGTTGATTTACCGATATGCGCCCAGTGAATCTGCCCATCGCGATTGATAATATATGTTGCCGGATGCGGAATTGGTCTCCCTTTTGGATCCTCGACGTTGAACAGTCCCCACTCCCTGATCACCAGCTGCTCCGGGTCAGCCAAGACTGGAAAAGGAATGCCTCTTCGCTTGATGAAAGACCGATTTTTATCAACGGCTTGGGGAGATATTGCCCATAGCTTGGCATTAAGAGCCAAGATCTGATCATGTATTCCAGCCAGCTGAACTAGTTGGCGTTGACACCAGGGTCACCAGTCTCCACGATAGAAGACAATTACCAACGGTCCAGACGCTAATGCGTCCCCTATGGATAGCTGGTTATTCTCGTCGTCTTCCAGAGTAAAAGCTGTCGCTGATTCGCCAATGCCGAGCGGTTCTTCCGGGATATTTGTCGCCATCTGGAAAGTATATACCGCCGTCAGGCGGCCGTCTACGGCGGAAGGCGATAACCATGGTATTGCTGTGACAAGCGCCGGGATACCGGTAAAGCATCTTCCTTGCAGCTGTTTTGAGCACGCGTATTCTGGTAACTATCTTCGCTCAATATGGTATACTGGTTCCAGCAAATCCAGAGTCTAGACAGACGGAGTCCTCAATGCTTCGAATCATTGGGCGTAGAGCCCACCTATCCCCTGTTGATACAGCTTGGCTGCGGATGGAACACCCCACCAATCTGATGATGATTACGGGTATCTTCATGTTTGATGAGCCACTTGATTTCGACGCATTAAGATCAACTCTCAGCAAGGGACTACTGCGATACGATCGCTTTCGCCAAAGAGCTGTTCGGCCCGTTCTCCCATTTGCTCCACCTTACTGGGAATTCGATCCGAACTTTGACATAGACTCCCACTTGCACCGGATCGCGCTTCCCGCACCGGGGAACCAGCAGGCCTTAGAAGAACTAGTCAATGATTACATGAGCACGCCGCTTGACTATTCCAAGCCACTTTGGCAGTTCCACCTTGTGGAGAATTACGGTGACGGATGTGCTCTTCTTTGCCGGCTCCATCATTGTATCGCTGATGGGATAGCTCTGGTCCGAGTTCTGCTTGATCTCACCGAGGATGAACACTTGGGGGAAGGTGCTGAGGGAGGTTCTCAAATTTCCGCCGGGCGTGAAAACGAGACGGCGCATAAGAACAATGGCGGAAGATCCTCCAGGAACAGAGAAGAACGTCGAGCCGAAACACTATTTAAACAAGGTATCGAGTTTCTATCGGATCCAGAGCGCGTTCGCGAATCAACTGCGCTTGGTGTTGATAGCGCTGCGGCATTGGCGCGACTTTTGCTACTGAGCCCTGATCCTGAGACTCCCTTTAAAGGGAAGCTAGGTGTACGAAAGCGTTGCACCTGGTCCAAGCCCATCCCTTTGTCTCTTGTGAAAGACGTTGGACGGGTCACGGGTGGGACAGTTAACGATGTATTGCTCTCTGCAGTAACCGGCGCTCTTGGCCGCTACCTCCGGAGTCGCGGGGAAGCCATAGGTGGCTTGGATTTTCGTACCATCGTTCCTGTGAATCTTAGACCCCTGGATGAAGAACTTAAACTTGGCAATGCATTTGGCCTTGTCTTCTTATCGCTGCCCATTGGAATCGACGATCCGATCGAGCGTCTGAATGAATTGAAACGCCGGATGGATTTATTAAAAGGCACGCCCGAAGCTTTAGTGGCGTTCGGTATCTTGAACGCAATTGGGATTACTTCACCTGAGATCGAGGACATTGTCGTAAACATTTTCGGCAAGAAAGCCACTGTGGTGATAACCAACGTCCCTGGCCCGCGAGAGGTCCGCTGCTTCGCTGGAAAACCCATCAGAGGTGTCATGTTTTGGGTTCCGCAGTCCGGACGCCTTGGATTAGGTGTCAGCATAATCAGCTACGCCGGTGAAGTTCTGGTTGGCATTGCTACCGACGCCGGGTTGACACCTGACCCCGAGAAGATTGTCGAAGCGCTTCACATTGAGTTCGATGAATACGCGGATCTGGTCGAGCTTGTCCGTGTTTCGGATGATACTAATAGCTGAACGTTTACTTCGGACAGTCGCTGACGAGAGTAGCAAAGACAAACCAACCGTGCTGAAAAATGCCAATGGCTAACCCCCGAGCCGTGATATCCTCGCCAGAGAATGATCTCTCCAGTTAACAAGGACCCATCAGAATCTGTTGCCAGGTTCCGGCGTCGTTGTTGTCTGCTTCTTCTGGCCAAATGCCTTGACTCTCAGTAAATTGGATATGGATCAATGTTCCAAAACCTGGTCCCAATAGTATTTGTGGCATTTCAGCCGCTAGGTCGATCTCCATTTCCACCAACCAAGAATTTACTCCGATTTCAGAGGTAAGGACCGTCCAACCTTGGTCTTCGAAAGTCGGTTCCCATCCGTCGCCGTCATTGTTATCACCAACTCCCGACCACTTTAACAGGAATCCATTCCGACCGGCTTGAAAAATTCGATCAGCGTCGTCGGGATCACCCGAA
>JAUVOB010000243.1 GCA_030599405.1 Chloroflexota bacterium
ACTGATGACGCCAATTCTTCGGATGCTGCAGCTGATGAAACGCAACAATCAGGAGGTGAAAGCCAGGTTACCGGGCCCGAGAATCGTATTCCCGTTGACCTTGAGGAAGTAGATACCCAACTGATGCTAGAGGTATGGGAGATCATTAACAAAGAATTCGACGGAGCCCTGCCTTCCTCGTCGGATGTTACCTACCGAGCAATCATGGGGTCCATGGAGCTTCTCGACGATCAATTCACACGATTCATCCCCCCTGAAATTGCTGAACGATCTAGGATCCAAATTCAAGGTGGTTATGAAGGCATTGGGGCTTATGTAGATCTGGACGAAGACGGCAACCTTCTGATTGTTAGGCCAATTGATGGACAACCAGCAGATAAGGCGGGCTTATTGAGTGGGGATATCGTTACTCAGGTTGACGGGCAGTCCATAACAGGAATGCAACTGGTCGAGATAGTTGCCATGGTCACTGGACCTCGGGGAACAGAGGTTAGATTGACGATTGTGAGGGAAGAGACCGGTGAAACCTTTGAGATTACAATTGTACGTGAACGAATCGAGTTCCCGGTTGTCTCGTCAAGGATGTTGGATGAGAACGTTGGCTACGTCCGGCTCACGACTTTTAGCAATGGAGCAGACCAACAATTATCAATGGCAATTGATGAGTTATTAGCCCAGGAACCAGTAGGATTGATCCTTGATCTTCGGGACAACCCGGGTGGTTTACTTGCCGAGGCAATTGAGATAAGTGACCTTTTTCTGCCGGAAGGTATTGTCGCTTATCAGCGTGATAGCCAGGGTATCGAGAAGGTGTTTGAATCAGATAACGGAGACCAAGCAGAGACCATTCCTCTCGTCCTACTTGTTAATAGCGGAAGTGCGAGTGGCTCGGAGATTGTTGCCGGAGCTATTCACGATCTAGAACGCGGTATACTTGTTGGCGAACGTACCCTTGGAAAGGGTTCAGTCCAGCAGAGTTACACATTGTCAGATGGTTCTGAATTGCGAGTCACAATTGCCCGATGGTACACACCTGATAACATAACGATCGACAAGGAGGGTATACTGCCCGATATTGAAGTAGGCACGCCCCTTGATCTGGGTGGCGACGACGATGAACAACTGCAGAGGGCCATCCAGTTCATATTGGAAGGCGAATAACGCTGTGTTCGATGTCTGAACGAGTGAGACGGCTTGGCTCGCCTAGTTTTCAGCTTCTAGGAATGTAACGCATTGTCGTAGAGTTCAATTTGGCAGAATGATGAAGAAAAAGGGCAAAAAGGTAGTAGCGTCTAACAGGCGCGCCGGCAGGGACTATATATTCCTGGACAAATATGAAGCAGGCATTGTTTTAACCGGGACCGAGATAAAATCAATTCGAGGCGGGAATGTCAATATTCAAGGGGGATTCGTCCAGCCCCGAAACGGCGAGCTCTATCTTTTCGATATCCATATCGCTCCGTATGAGCGCGCAGGTTATCAGACTCACGATCCCACCCGACCGCGAAAGCTTTTATTGCATCGCCGGGAGATAAACAAGATCATCGATGGCCTAACGATAAAAGGCCTCACGATGATCCCGACCAGGATATTTCTACGAGATGGCTGGGCCAAAGTGGAGATTGTCTTGGCCCGTGGCAAGAAGAAATATGACAAACGGGCTGATTTGGCAAAGAGAGATGCCAATCGTCAGGTGGAGAGGGCCCTACGCGAGAAGTACAAAGGCTAACAAACACCCCCGTTTTTCTGAGAAGTAGAAAACTGCTGCCGGAGATTACTCCGCACCAGTTCTCCGCTCGATGCCCATATATAAACCGCCCAAGAGAGTCACAAGAAATACGGTCAGGGCGGCAACAATTATTAATGTAGGTGCTTGATTGCCCGCATCCTGCTTCTCAATCGAGTCTTTGCCACTACTCGGAGACTGGTCAACTTCCTGTCCCAATGCCGGCGGGGGGGTTGCTGATGATCTTTCAGCTTGCCCAAGCACTTCGATCTTTTGATCCACCAGATATTTCACCAGTATCTCAAGTTGCTCGGGGCTTAAGCTCTCCTGATAGGATCGGGGCATAATCCCATCTAGACATGGGCCGTTTGGGCAGTCAGCTGCGATGTAGGCACCGGGATCGGTTATAGCTTGCCGGATGTATTCCTCAGCCGATAAGCCGGGAACACGTTGGACAGCTAGAATTCCTATATTGGTGAGATCAGGTCCTACTTTCCCGGGTTCACCCAGCATTCCAATTACGTGGCATGAGCCACATCCGCTGCTTTCGATTATGGTAATCGGGTCTTCTCCTATTACACTTCTAGGTGTTGAGGTTGAAGCGACAGTAGGCGATACCATTGGCTCCTCTTGCAAAGCATCCTCTGCCACTCTCGTCGTGGTTGCTTCTCTTGTGGGTGGTTGGACCAATTCACCGGTACGCTGCACAATGGATACGGCATCACAAGGCGAGAAATCCGGTTCTGGATCTGGCATACACCACCAGGGATCGTCCTTCTTCGTATGGAGTACCGGGATATACCAGATGACGACATCTTGGGAAGCCAGCGATTCCCCATCGAGCCATTGTCCGGGAGGCCAGAAAGTGTCAGCCGGTCCAGTTGGAACCGGACCGTCTCCCTCGCCCTCATTCGCCCGAAGCACGAATAGCCGGCCATCGTCATCGCCGGTTGGATCAGTGGCCACGGGCCGCCACTGATACGACATATCAGCCGCAGAAAAATGAACCAAACCCCCGTTTGGTGATTGATCCGTGAAAAGTGGTAGAGAGAATTCTACATAGGCCTTCTCCCATCGATCACCTGCCCATTTCCATATCTCGTCGTTGGCATTCCCGCCAATATCCAGATTAATCCTCCAGAATGGACGGTAGTTCGATAGATCATCGCAACCAGGACCATGGGAGATGAAGATTGGTTCAAATCTTCCGTCGGCGTAAAATCGGATTATCTGCTCGTAGCGGTAGCAACAGATACAATTGGGCCATCGAAGAAACTCTGTAAATAGCTGGCTTACTTCAAAGCCATCATCAAGCTCCCTGACATGCGTTCCAAAATAAGGGGGAACCGACGAAGCATAGCCGATCTCATCACGATAACCGCCGGGCCAACTTGGATAAAAGACCTCCACTTGACTAATTTTCGCGCTAGAGAATACCGGCTCATCCTCAAACGTTGCGTCGAAGAAATCGATGCCATCGTGGGCGGTCATCTGCCAACAAACACTCCAGCCGAATTGCTCATGACAACCGTTATTGAAATTAGCCTCTTGAGCAGCGGGTCGTTTGAATACTCTGTCTGGACGACCGCGGGTATAGAATATGCGGGATACCTTCTCCTTCTCCATATTTACGAGAGCATGAAGAATCTTCCCGCTTCCATCTGGCGAGGCATAGGTGAGATCGACACACCAATCTTCCTTACACTCTCCTTCCAACATCCATGTCGACATCGGAACCATCATGGGTTCCATGGATCGTACATCACCTAACAGCTCCACCATATCGCGATCGGCCGCGATGGCTGCGAGAGCCCTAGGGATGATGTAGGGACTGGCTCCGGGGCGAGCATCAGGTTCTACCCACAAATCAACGACTTCGGCCTCGTCGATGTTGACAATTACTTCAATAGTGCCGCCTTCTGAAAAATCATACAGAGTTACCTGCGCACAGGAATCGACATCGCATCCGCTCTCGCGCCATGCCTTGGCTTCGGCGAGACCAAGAGGGTAGGCGTAGAGAAAACCATAGTCCTTATCATCAAGGAGGATCGAAACACGCACATC
>JAUVOB010000142.1 GCA_030599405.1 Chloroflexota bacterium
CCATACCACTCCTACCGGATAACCCAACATCTTTGCACTGTCACCAATCAGCCGGATGAATGGAATTAAGCCAAACGCTCTCGCTCGAGCCGGTGGGGACCATCCCTGCGTCATAGGCCAGAGGCGTTGGGCGGGACGGCGAAAATAAACACCCATTCCAACAAACAAACCGAACCAACCGATCCACTTCCCAAGCCAAATGAACCGAATCAGAATGGGTAACAGAATCAGGTAGGTGATATAGCGAGTGGCATGGCGTTTTGGCCAGAGATTTGCTTTTCCATCACCACGCGCATAAAGATAATATTGTCGCGCATAAATGCGAAGGCTAGACCTGGGACGAAAGTAAACGACGGCCATTGGTGAGAAGTAAAACGGTCCGTTTATCTCACATAGGGCGAGATCGAATACCAGGTCTTCACCATAATCCAGCCACTCGGGATAGCCTCCGACAACCTCCCAATCCCTCTTTTTAAAGGCCACCGACCGACTTGAAGGTAAAAACTTCGCCGGGTCGATATCGGATGGTGAAGGCAGGACAGTTGCCCCCATAGCCACCTCGAAATCGCTATATGGATCCGCTTCAAACCATCCGCCAACCATGGACGCGCCAGATTCTTCTATAGGTCGAACCAGTTCCTGCAACCAATCTCCACTGAGTAAAACACCAGCGTCTGTCACGGCGATGATAGAACCCGTTGCTGCCTCGATGGCTCGATTGCGTCCCTGACTGATATTGCTCCCCGCAGCTGAGACAACATTCAGAGGCAATGTCGATTCATATTGTTTCAGAACCTCGATGGTATTGTCGGTTGAGCCGCCGTCGCAGATCACAACTTCATCCGGCACTCGACTTTGGGCCAGGAGAGAATCCAGCAATCGACGCAGAGACTCTCCCTCATTCTTGACGGTTGCGATTACAGACACTTCCATTGGCACCATGTTACCACAACAGTCCTTTCTTGCAGGGGAAGTCATAATGAATACTCAGGGAAGATTTCTGTCCAAAGAGCAAGACAGCCAGGATGAACTGTATCCGGCGACGAAACTGTCTCGGCTGTGTCAATGCTCATAGTTCGATTGAGCTAACTCACAACGGTTCTTCTCATTCTTACTAGCCAACGGCTTCTTGTCACCCAAGATCAGCGTGATAGAATCAACTTCTACCATGACCGAATTACAGAGTAAAGGGCTGAATCAAACCGTGCAGTCACGTTCGCAAGCACTCCGAAAACCACCGCTTGATCTTACCGTTGTAGTACCTGTTCTCAACGAAACGGAAAATCTGCGTCCCCTTATTGAGGAGATGGTAGCCGCACTTGTCGACTCGGATTTAGAGTACGAGGTGCTTGTGATCGACGACGGGAGCAAGGATGATAGTTTTCGGGTTATTCAGGAGTTACACCAGGAATACCCTCACGTAGGAGCTATACGGTTTCGACGTAATTTCGGACAAACCGCGGCGTTTGCCGCCGGCTTCGATCGTGCTCGCGGAAATGTTATTGTTACTATTGACGCCGACCGTCAGAACGATCCGGCTGATATACCGTTGCTTCTGGAAAAGCTTGATGAAGGCTACGATGTCGTCAACGGATGGCGCCAGGATAGGCAAGACGGTTTCCTGTTGCGTAAATTGCCTTCTTACGTTGCTAACAGGCTAATCGCTCGATTGTCGGGAGTAAGGCTGCACGATAGAGGTTGTTCCCTTAGAGCGTTCCAGGTGGAGGTTGTCCGCGATCTACGCCTCTATGGCGAGATGCACCGATTTATCCCTGAGCTCGCCGGGGCAGCTGGTTTTTCAATGGCCGAGGTTCCGGTCCACCATCGACCCAGGGTCGCAGGTACCTCAAAGTATGGCCTGTCCCGGACTTTCCGGGTCATCCTGGACCTAATGACGATCCTCTTTCTTCGTAGATATTCGGCCCGACCTATGCATCTCTTCGGAGGTGTAGGAATCATCTCGGTTACGCTAGGTGTTCTGATGGGGCTCTACCTGGCGGGTATCAAGGTCTGGGCCGGAATTCAAGACGGCGCCGACGGTTTTCGAAGCGTCCAGATTGGCGATAGGCCACTTCTAACTTTGTCGGTTTTACTTATTATCCTGGGTGTCCAGTTTGTTGTTATGGGATTACTGGCAGAGTTGGTCGTTCGTACCTATCATGAGAGTCAGGATAAACCCATCTATTACATACGCGACATGTTGGAATCCGAAACCCAGGATCAAGAGCATTGATAATATACTCAGCGCCGCCATTCGGTTTATGGCTCTGACGACAGGCGACCTTTATTCTTCCAAGATTCGTGTCCATGAAACTGAGTCTATGAGACTGTGTCTATGAGACTATTGATTATCGGAATAGACGGGGCTACTTTTGACCTGATCCACCCTTGGATAGAGAAGGGTCATTTGCCCAATCTAGAGCGGCTGGTGCAAGGAGGTGTTTCTAGCGCCCTGACCTCTACGCTGCCGCCTGTGACTAGCCCAGCCTGGCCGACGTTCATGACTGGCTGTAATCCTGGCAAACATGGAGTTTTCGACTTTATTCAGCCGAGTGGTGCCGATTTTCAGCTGGTAAACGCCACAAAAATCAAGCAACCTACCCTATGGCAGCGACTGTCGAATGCTGGTTATCGGGTAGGTGTCTTGAACGTACCGGTCACTTATCCGCCGCAACCCTTGAACGGATTCATGATATCGGGAATTCTTAGCCCCAAAAATGGACGTATAACCTATCCCGAGGACCTCATCAACCGCCACAGAAACGGTCTGGATGATTACCGGGTAGCGCCAAATGTCCAGTACAAATCTGGAATCGAAGCGGAATTTATCGATGACATCTTCGAGTTGATCCGTTCCCATGGAGATTGGGCACTAAGATTAATGGAACGCGAGCCGTGCGATGTCTTTATGGTGCACTTCATTGCTCTCGACATCATGATGCACGCCTTATGGCGCTTCATGGACCACAACCATCCTCGCTTCGAACCTTCGCCGTTCGAGAATGCCATTCGAGACGGCTACAAGATGGTTGATGGATATGTTGGTCGTCTTTTGGATCAGTTACCCGATGACGCCTCGATCATTGTCATGTCTGATCATGGGTTCGGTCCGTTGAATAGCATTGTTAATCTAAACATGTATCTCCTGGAAAAAGGATTGTTAAAGCTTCGACGCGATCCCTTGACAAGACTCAAGGCAACGGCTTTTAGACGCGGCTTGTCCCCAGCCATAGTCTACCGGTGGATTGAACGGCTTGGTCTCCAAAATCTAGCGACGCGCGTCTCAAAAAACACTCGCAATCAGATGGTGGCTAGGTTCCTTAGTTTCGACAACGTAGACTGGAGCCAGACTGTTGCCTATAGTATGGGGCATGTGGGTCAGGTTTATCTCAATGTAGCCGGTCGTGAACCAGAAGGTATCGTTTCCGAGAGCGATTACTCAGAACAACGGGATGCCGTTGTCGAATCACTGCAAGAACTTCACGATAACGAAGACCGGCCACTGGTTAGCCGTGTCATTCTCCGTGAAGAAACTTACCACGGTCCTTACGCCCGATACGGACCGGATATTCACTTGGTCCTCGACGATTACAATGTGATAGCCTTTCCCCTCTTCGCCACAGACGGCAACATCATCACTCAGCAGATCAGGGGTGACTCCGGTTGCCACCGGCGAGAAGGAATCCTGATCATCGACGGACCAGAAATAGTGTCTGGGAGGATATTAACAGAAGCCAATATTGTAGACCTGGCGCCGACGATCCTGCATATGCTTGGTGAAGGTGTGCCTAGAACGATGGATGGTCAGGTGCTGCGTGGCGTCTTTCAATCTCCGTCGGAGGTATCGTTCGTCGAAGAGGATCACGAGGCGAACCACGTAGTTGATGATCAGGCGCTCAGCGCAGATGAGGAAGCCCAGGTTGAGGAACGATTGCGAAGTCTTGGCTATCTATAAGCAATCAATGAGGGACAGTCTAGCGATCTCCGCCCTTGTTCATCGCATGCTGATACCATCCTCTTGAGGGCCACTCCACTGCAGGAACCGATTTTTCGTATGTCATTTTCCCGGCATTCGATCCAGTTGGTCATGAATCATCCGACCGAGGTTATAGAGTGGTGACTGCTTTTCAGAAACTTCGTTCAGGCGGCGACAGTGATTCCTCACTCCTTCACCTGCTGATAGTCACACTGCTTGGCTTGCCGCTGATAACGCCATTGTTGCAATGGACGAGTGTACCGTGCACTCATGACGGGCATCTTCACTACCACAGGATTACTGCCATACGCTATGCCTGGGAAAGCGGAGTTCCTCTAGCTCGTTGGCTGCCGGACCTGGCATTCGGATACGGATACCCGTTCTTTATCTTCCGGGAAGCGCCCCCTCTTTATTTGGCCCTCTTCCCCCACATGGCGGGGCTTCCCTTGCCGGCAGCGTTAAACCTCTTCTATATAGTAAGCATCCTGGCATCCGGATGGTTCATGTATCTGTGGGTGCGAGACGTCTTTGGCCCAAGGTCCGGAATTGTTTCGGCCGTGGCCTATATGGCCGCCCCCTATCTATTGATTGATGCCTTGATCCGCGGGAACCAACCTGAGTCGATGGCTCTGGCCTTATTCCCTCTCATTCTCTGGGCCAGTCGTCGATTTATCTTAAAGGGCAATGCGACTTCATTTCTCGTCGCCTCCCTCGCCCTCGCCCTCCTGGCGCTGAGTCACAACATATCCATCTTCTTGTTCGTCCCCTTCCTTTTCATCTACCTGGTAGGCGTAGGCTGGTCAGGGAAAATTCCCTGGAAGCCGATAACGATAAGGCTACTGCTTTTGTTCGGCCTTGGATTGGGATTGGCCGCTTTCTATCTGGGTCCGGCCTTGCTCGAATTAGATGAAATTACCATCAGCCAGTCCGTTAGCAACCGCAATAACGATTTTCGATTTAACTTCGCCACTTTGGGCGAGATATTTGCTCCTGTCAAACTGGCCGATCCTGCTCTGTTGAATCCACCTCTCTTACTCCGGTTAGGTTGGGTACCCGTTTTGCTTAGCCTTCTTGGCCTAGCTAGCCTGAAATGGGTTCGTTCCCGCGAGCGGCGTGGACACATCGTCTTTATGGCTCTATCAACGGCCGCCCTGCTTTTCATGGCTCTTCCTATCTCGCTGCCTTTCTGGGAAAGTCTGCCCTTAATCGAATTTGTGCAATTTCCGTGGCGCTTTATCGGCCGGGCAGCCTTGCCGGTCGCTTTCCTGGCAGGAGTTCCATTCGCCTACATTCCAAACAACTACCGGGTTTTCAACAGGAACCTGC
>JAUVOB010000296.1 GCA_030599405.1 Chloroflexota bacterium
AGTCAATCGTCCCCCATTTTTCATCGAAAACCAGAATGGCGGAAATCCCCACGATAATCTCGATCCATTTAGCAGCGCTCGGATCATCATGAGTCACGTACCTGATGGCGTTGAATTGGCCAAACGGTACCGGCTTCCACGTAGAGTACGTGATTTCATCGCCGAGCATCATGGCGACCGCGTTATTCAGGTGTTCTACGTGAAGGCACTTGATATGGCTGGGGAGGGGGAAGTCGTTGACGTGTCTCGGTTCAAGTACCCGGGCCCGCGTCCCCAATCACGCGAAGCCGGAATCGTTCAATTGGCCGATTCAATTGACGCAGCATCTAACGCAATGCGACCGAATACTGAAAGCGCAATTGAGCAGCTCGTTAACAAGATCGTAGATGAACACATGGCTGAAGGGCAGTTAGATAATTCAGGTTTATCCCTCGGTGACATCAAGTTGCTAAGAAGCTCATTCATTGAGACATTGCATGGACGCTATCATATGCGCGTGAAGTATCCGGGCAATGTTGTCGAACCCACACCGGACGATGTCAACAATGAGGAGCCGGTTGACGAAATCGTTCAAGAGGACGACGGAACGGCTGAGGAGCCACGCCCACAGGAGCTGGATGAGCAGGTTTGAAATCGATATTCAGTGCGCGGTAGAAGTTGACTCGACGCTGATCACCGCCGCGCGAAGGGCGGTGGAAACGACCCTCAGACACCAAAAGGTGAGTGAACTCACCTCCGTTACCCTCTTGCTAGCCGATAACGCCCGCTTGCAGCAACTTAATCGGGATTTTCTTGGTTATGATGAGCCGACTGACGTTTTAAGTTTCCCGTCTGGTGAGAGCTGGCATGGAACCGAAGCCTATCTAGGTGATGTCGCGGTTTCGATTCCTAAAGCGAAATCCCAAGCTGTTCAAGCCGGTCATGACCTTCGCAGCGAATTATGTGTGTTGACAGTGCATGGCGTCTTGCACCTCCTGGATTATGACCATGCATCAATAGCAGATGCTAGACGTATGTGGTCGGTGCAGGAAGAGATTCTGCGCAGGCTCGACGTCGAGTATTCCGGACCTGATCCTTATTAAATGACCGATAGCAAAGAATCTGGAATTCGCCGGATCACTCTTAGTTTCAAGTATGCCTTGGATGGTATAGCTTTCGTTTTTCGCACACAACGAAATGCCAGGATACATGGATTAATCACATTGTGTGTTGTGGCCTTGGGCCTATGGCTCCGTCTTCCCGGTGTGGATTGGGCGATTCTGGTTCTGGCAATGATGGTTGTCTGGGTATCGGAGTTTTTCAACACCGCACTTGAGGCTCATGTGGACTTCACCTCTCCAGAAATCAGACCGCCGGCGAAAGTCACCAAAGACGTCGCTGCAGCGGCGGTGTTGGTATGTGCGGCGGGAGCGGTGATCGTCGGACTGATTATCTTAGGTCCACCGTTGCTTGAGAAAATATTCTAAAACAGGGGCCGAATCCTTCCTGTCAACCGGGCAGAGCTTCTAAGGGGATGTCAGCAAGCCGTGGATTGTTTTGGTCGCGAAGCGAAAGGAGCGGATCTCTAGTTCCCCAATTAATACCGAGCTTCGAATCGTTCCAGAGAACGCCGAATTCGTCCTTCCCGTCGTAATAGTGATCGACGATGTAGAATAGGGTCGCCTTTGTTACAGCATAGAAGCCATGGGCAACTCCGGTAGGAATAAGCAGACCTAAGTCCGATTTGTCGTTCAATTCAAAAGTTTGGCTAGACAAGTACGTTGGAGATGATTTACGCAGATCGACTAGGCCGGCTCGAATGGTACCTTTTATGACATACCAGTAGTCCACCTGTTTGTGATGGTAATGCAAACCGCGTAGTACTCCGGCTGAAGAATCAGAACGATTGCTCTGCACCATGCTCCAATCAAGGGAGGGAAACCACTCCTTTCTGAAGATTTCACTAAAACGGCCTCGATCATCGGAATGGGATCTCAGATCAACCACCAACACGTCGCAAATTTTGTCAGACTTTTTAATAAGTGGCATCATCAATAATCCAGCTACTTAGATTGGTCAAGAGAATTCATTATCTGCGGAGCAAATTGCTGACGAAAAACCATAAATTTGCCGGATGTTCCGCCAGTCGCCGCACCAGATAGGGATACCATGCGGTTCCATATGGGACATAAATGCGGACTTTATAACCCTTATCGACAAGTGCCTTCTGAAGTTCGCGTCGAATCCCAAAGAGCATCTGGAATTCAAATTTATCAGGTGGAATATTGGTAGAGTTAACATAATCCAACGAAGCATCAATCATGTTTTCATCATGGGTAGCGATGCCAAGATAGACACCCTTGTCACGCGCGTTCTTACTTAACATAAACTGGGTTAACTCAACAAAATTACTGTCCGTGTCACCCTTCTTGGGGAAGGCGATATCCGGCGGCTCGGCATATGCACCTTTACATAATCTTATCCAAGCGCCTTCGTCAACCAGTTTCTCGACATCGTCAGCGCTACGATAGAGATAGGACTGAATCACAACGCCAACATTGTCAAAACCATCTTCGTCTCGTAACTTACGGTAAAGAGCCAATGTTGTGTCAACGACATCGCTTTCTTCCATATCGATGCGAACTTTGTTGTTGTATCCTCGAGCATGATTTAGGATTCTACGCATGTTCGTCAGAGCAAGTTCTTCATCAATCCTAAGCCCTAGCTGGCTTAACTTCACAGATACATTGGCGTTTACGCCCGAGGAATCGATGCTATCAAGTAGGTCTACAATCTCATCAGCAGACGCGATAGCCACATCCTTATCGGTGACGCTCTCGCCGAGAAAGTCTACCGTCACCGTCATTCCTTTAAGATTCAGTGTTCGAGCAGTATCCACGGCTTCGCCGATACTCTCCCCTGCGACGAAACGGCTGGATACGCGGTTCGCTAATGAATGTCCGGTTACAAGATCTCGGGCCCACTTGGCATGGGAAAGATAGATCAGTACGGACCTGAGCCATTTGGCTCCGTTCTGGTAGAGAAGCAAGCTAAGGATGATTAACGCTGCAAAGAAGGGAAGTGAGATCAATGATTTTTGGGGTGTGGCTTTCCTTTCTGACATCGTCGTTCCTTCAATAATTGGTTACTATGCACTCAATATTTAGTACCGATTCGTGGCGATTCTGATTTACATCAACCTAATCTGGACCGGAATAAGGTGCCATCAGGTTTCTGTTTAAGGCGACTTTAGTCACGACCTGGCATGCAGAGAATAGCCACCGTCCATGATAATGGTCTGACCGCAGATCATAGTTGCCTGGGGAGAACACAGGAAGCATACGAGATCTGCTACATCTTCAGGTGTACACA
>JAUVOB010000167.1 GCA_030599405.1 Chloroflexota bacterium
ATGTTTGTTATAAGACTCGAGTCGGGCTAAGTCATTTGCTAACTGAACGTTAAATCTTGGGGAGTGTGGCAAGTTAATTCCTTGAGATAGATTGCGGCGAACAAGGCGCAGAGTCTACTTGGCGGCTCACGTTCTGCCAATATCTGAGGTACATCGTCGTTATTTCTTTGAGACGCATACGTCGGGATTATTGCCTTACGTAATGTTATAAGCCGATAATCGTTGTCTCCCCCATGTATGCTATTATACTGCTACATTACCAATTTTCCCTTGTTTATTGAGCGACGAGTGTGTTAGGCGACTACGGAAGCAAAAACTCTCAGATCTACAGTTACCTATCCAGATCAACCCAAGCTTCCCGTCAAGAGTGAACAACTATGGACGAAGTCCAACGATTTGCCCTGGATATTATCGACAACGTCGAACGCGTGATCATAGGAAAACGAGATAAAATCGAACTTATGGTTGTCGCGCTTGTTTGCGAAGGACATGTATTATTAGAGGATGTTCCTGGTACCGGCAAGACGATGCTCGCCAGATCTATGGCCAAATCCCTCGGCGTTGAATTCAAGCGGATACAGTGTACTCCCGATCTCTTACCAAGTGATGTGACTGGCGTATCCATCTTCGACAGGAGTACTCATTCCTTCAATTTTGTGCCTGGTCCGGCATTTTCAAACATTGTGCTCGCCGATGAGATAAATCGAGCTACGCCAAGAACCCAGTCAGCGCTCCTGGAAAGCATGGGGGAGAGGCAAATAACCGTAGATGGCGTCACCAGGCCTCTGAATCGCCCGTTTTTGGTGATGGCGACTCAAAATCCCATTGAGTATGAAGGCACATTCCCCTTACCGGAGGCTCAACTCGACCGCTTCCTCATGCGACTCACCCTTGGTTATCTAGACGAAAAGACTGAAGGGCAGATGCTACTTAATCTGCGAAAGGAGCACCCGATCGATAGCCTTGAGCAGGTCGTTGATGGCGCTACCATTCCAGAATTGGCGAACAAGATATGGGATGTACACGTGGATGAGACGGTCCGGAATTACATCGTTAGGCTTGTTTCGGTTACCCGCAATCACCCGGACCTACTGTTAGGAGCGAGCCCACGAGGCAGCCATGGCCTATTCAGAGGAGCCCAGGCGTACGCAGCCATAAAAGGGCGAGATTTTGTTCTTCCCGATGATGTGAAGTTTTTGTCGCCGACGATTCTCGCCCACCGTTGCATTGTGCACCCGGAGAGCGCGCTTCGGGGCGCTACCATCGACAGAATTATCGCAACAGCGCTTGATCAGACGGAATTGGAGATAGGTGACCTTCAATAGGACTGAGCATTCGGTAATCATTTTCTTGTCGAAAGATAGCATGGCTGATCCTTTCCGGATCTCCGATGAGTGACTTGCTGTTACTGGCCATTGCATTGCTCGCGGTGGCATTTCTGTTTCGCGTTGATTTCATCTACTACGTCGTCTACGTATGTCTTGGTGTTTACATTACGGGTCAACTAATAACTCCCAGGATCGTACGCAGCGTCAAGTTAGGTCGCCTCTATAATCAGAACGCGTTTCTTGGAGAGCAGGTTGAGGTCCGGCTAACTATCACCAACAAGAGCTGGCTACCCATTCCGTGGCTCCGAGCTGTCGAGAGTGTCCCCCCGGTTTTGATGATCGGCCAAGGCGCTAATAGAGCAATGGCATTTCGTTCCAGGGAATCGAAGAACATGATCTACCAAGTGAAGGCCATGAAACGAGGATTTTATCGCCTTGGTCCTTTGATAATTTCTGCGGGCGACTACTTCGGAATCCGCGAATTGTCTACTCGGCTGCCAGCTGATTATCTTACGGTGTTCCCGAGAATTATTCCCTTTAGCCAACTTGGATTACCTTCGCGTTTGCCCTACGGATTAATTTCCACTCGTCAGCGTATCTTTGAAGATCCAGCCCGGCCCATTGGTATACGCGACTACCATTCAGGTGACTCTATCAGGCATATAAATTGGAAGGTTAGTGCTCATAGCGATGAACTCCTCGTCCGGACGTTCGAACCTGTTAAATCATTGGAGACGCTTTTACTCCTGAATCTCAATCCCAGCGAATACAGCCGGCAGAACCGGTATGATGGTCCCGAATGGGCGATCGTTATCGCGGCATCTATGGCGGTTCATCTGGCAGAGGGGCGTCAGGACGTAGGACTGACAACCAATGGAATTGATCCCTTGGACGCTTCTAATGAGGTCGGATCCTACTCTTTTGAGAGGGAGACAGGTCGTCTTCAAATATCAGATCACCCGTCGCAGGGTGAGTCTAATGGCGTGGAGAACCGAATGCCAGCGCGAACGCTACCAAGGTATATTCCGCCGAAACCAGGCAAGGCGCACCTCATGAAGGTCCTTGAGAGACTCGCCAGAATCGAGGCGCAAGATAGCGTACCATATTCAGATTGGATCCCTCGTGCTTGTACTCGCCTTAACTGGGGTACAAACATCGTTGCCATCACTCCATCGGGTGATGAGAAAACTTGTAGCGCCTTGCACCAACTCGTGAAGACCGGCTTTAACCCTGTGCTTATCATAGTCGAGCCATATAAAGATATCCGCCAGATCCGGGATCGTGCTCGAAGCCTGGGATTTCAAGCTTATCAAGTTGGGAAGGAAAATGACCTGGACCGATGGCGGACCTCCCACATAGCGGGTCGGGTGAGAGCTTGATATATTGTGATGAGGATGATAGACCACGACTCGCAGAGCATTGACAGAACTAATTTTCAGGCTGGTGTGAATGCGCGGCCGTTGCTCATCGTCTTGACTGTCGTTGCCTTTGTGTCCGGACTGCTGCTGATTCTTGGACTGATATGGCCGGATTGGCCCTGGAGTATTCTTCTTCTATTCTTAATCTTCATAGCAATAGAATCGACGTTGACTTCTCTGTGGCTCAAGAAGCCAAACCATTTTGCTAGCTCGATAAAGTTCCGGGGAGCCGAATTAGTTGTGATATTGTTTCTCTTAAGGATCTTTACCTGGCTGATAACTAGCAGTTTTCCCGGGCGATCTGTTCTCTACCGGATGCTCCGGCACCCCGAAGTCATTTTAGATGGTTTCTTCGTATTGGCTATCCTGTTGACGCTGTTGGTCATATTTAGAACTCATAGCTTGACTCATCTTTTCAGCCGACTTTCTCTTGACCGATCAGAACTTCCCGATTCGAACAGGTCGGGCAGGTCTGGTGCGCTTGGAGACGAATACTCGCCGCTGCTTACTGACCGGCTAGCTCTTGTTCGGCAATACTATCGAGATTGGGCCATTGGCGGAGTTATATTGATTATCTGTGCGGCGATATCGACTTTTGATTTCGTTGAAATAGCCAACGACGATTCAGGGATACGATCCTTAAGGAGCCTGACGAGAATTGGTTTACAACCAGAAATGCTTGTAGCCTTAATGGTCTACTTTCTCGGGGGCTTCTTGCTCGCGAGCGAGGGTCGACTCGCCATGCTTAATGCACGGTGGACATATGAAGGAGCAAAAATCGAGAATCGAATAATTAGATCATGGCGCCGATCTAGCTTCCTTTTGCTTTTCATCATTGCTCTGACAGCGGCGTTTGTTCCTATCAGTTCAACTGTAGACATATCTGGATTGTTTCAAGCTATTGGCTGGATTGCTTTCCTCATCGTTGGGTTAATCATGGCCATTATAGCGGCGATATACTACTTCATACTTTCAGGCCTGATAAGCGTCACGCCAACCGAATCGAGACCCCCAGTGCAGTTGGATGAGTTCGTTCCAGATATTCCGCAACTTGCTTCCCCACCTGGCGAGATCACATTGCTCATATTAGGAAGTGCCTTCTGGATAATCCTTCTTGCCTCCATCATCATAGCGAGTATCTACCTGGTACGGACAAGAGGAATACCTCCGAGAAGAAGCATCGCCGAATCGTGGCGAAATCTCATTCACTGGCTGAGGAAACAATGGCGTTCCTTGTTTCAACAAGTTCAAATAATGACCAACGACTTACGCTCGAAATTGCCGGCGTTGGAAATACCGATCACTATAGCTTCTTCAAGTTGGCGGTATATCCGTTTAAGTTCACTGTCTGCAAGAGACAAGGTTCGATACTTCTACCTATCGTCGGTTAAACGCGCCGGCGCCCGCGGTGTCGTTCGAAAGGATGGAGAAACTCCATCCGAGTATATTAGAGACCTAAAGGATGAGTGGCCTGGTGTTTCAGATGAGATTGACGAGCTGACCCGCGCTTTCATTAAGGCGCGTTACAGTGACCAAATCATCAAAGAGACAGATGCAGAATCTGTAAAACCGATATGGAAGCGGATCAGAGGTGCTTTTAGGCGTAAGGTTGGGAGTCGCTCGGAGTCGTAACGAAAAAACTAATCTATTTGGTCTGTATCCTAACTATTGCAGCGCACAACGGATTATTAGGGGAATTCGCATTTCCCAAGACCCCAGATGTATTGCAATCGAATAGAACCAATCACAAAAGGTGATTTGAATACTCCAGAAGCAAAGCTAGGAGCCAGATTCCATTGGGATTTCAACCACTAATCTGGTCGATTCATTCACATTCCCAGCTCGATCCTGGGCCTTGAAAATAAACGTATAACGATGCCCTGGCTCCGAAGGATATCGAGCAGCATTCGTAGCTGTGCGAAGCTCGAAAGAAGCGAAAGTTCCACCGTCTTTGGCGACGTATATGTCCAGGCTCGCAACACCACTACCTAGTCCATCTCCAACCGACCATGATAGATCGACGGCCGATCCCTGAGCCATAGCCGTAGCTACTACGGACGGTCCATTGGTGTCTGTCTCGATCAATATCAAAGGTCTCCCGCCAATCGCCCTAATTTCCGGATAACGTGGATCTGGATGAGGATCGTTCTTGTTAGTTGCCCCTGGCAATTGGATGGTGTATTC
>JAUVOB010000027.1 GCA_030599405.1 Chloroflexota bacterium
ATAAGAGCCTGTGGAGCTACGTGAATTGGTTGTGAATTGGAAGGGATGCCTCAATTTATAGGAAATTTAAGAGTACTCAGAGTAGCCACGATTAGTAGTCTACTTGTATTTTTTGTCGTTCTATGCTCGACGCCTGCCAGAGGAAGTGAGCGAGAAGGTTATTCGGGGCTGTTTGTAACCGAAGTCTATTACGATACGCCTGGTATAGATGCTGATGAAGAATGGATTGAATTGGTGAACACAACCAATAGCGAGATCGATCTCTCTAAGTTCAAAATTGGCGACGAGGAATCAAGGGGAGGCGGAGAAGGTATGATGCGTTTCCCAGATGGCTCATCTTTAGGATCTGGAAAAACCATCGTAATCGCCCAATCGTCCACAGGCTTCGAGTCATTATTCACTCGACAATCTGATTATGAAATTCGTGATTCCACACCGTCAGTACCGGACCTCTTGCCTTACCGGACCTGGGCATCAGGAGACATCCGCCTCGCCAATGACGGGGACGAGATCCTTATCCTCGATGAGGTGAATGCCGCGGTTGACGTCGTTGCCTACGGTGACTCGATGTTTTCTGTGCTAGGTGTATTTACGGGACCATCCGTTGCTGGTGTACATACAGGGCAGAGCATCGAACGAGTGCCAGCTGACTGCGATACAGACACGGCTTCGGATTGGCAGCCTAATCGTGCTCCCTCTCCATGGGATTCCAGCTATGATGGTGAATGTTTTCCCGGCGAAAGACCTGATCTGAGATCGCTGATGCCAATCGGTACTATACAGGGCCAAACTGGCGTCTCAGGCTATACCAATCAGCTTGTTTCCTTTCGCGCTATCGTTACGGGTGTGCTAGAGGATCAGAACGCACAGGGCGTGATCTACTATTCTTTTTTTGCCCAAGATCTACCTGGTATTGACGACAACAATCCATTGACATCTGATGGATTAGCCATATTTACAGGGCGGATCAAGCCGGAAGTAGTTCCAGGGGACGTGGTAGCCATCACCGGCAACGTAACTGAGTTTTTTGGCTTGACCGAGATTGACGACGATGATCTGTCGATTATTGTCGAAAGCCGAGGAAATGAGCTGCCACAACCGATTCGGATAGACCCTCCCCCTGACAAAGAATCGAGTCAGGATTACTTCGAGAGATATGAGAGCATGTTGGTCGAACTACCTCCAACAATTGTCATTGGACCCACCCATGATGGCTGTGGATTCGAGGTAATCAGGCGGGATTCGGGAGTGAATCATATCCACCATGAGTTCGACGCCGACCTAGCCGGTTATGTCGTCAATGTACTTCATCCAAGTGATGTGAATTGCAGTGACATCCCTTCCGTGAATGCCGGAGACGTGATTCAAAGTCTGATGGGTCCATTAACCTACCATTTCGATAAATTCAAGATCGTCTACCAAGATCCCAGCGATCTGAAGATAGAGCCTATCGACCCAAATATTAAATGGCAGGTCCCATCGCAATCTTTAGACCAGTTCAGCGTGACATCCTTTAATCTGAATGATTATTTCGATGAGCCGAGTCTGGCGACCGAATCAGACGCGGCAACCGAAACCAGCGCTGGTCTTACCATTAGACGCGAGAAAATCACATATGTCGTCGGGCAGCTACTACAATGTCCGACCATCGTCGGCATTCAAGAGGTCGAGAACCAGCGGCTCTTACTCGACCTGGCAGCGACACTTGAAAAACCGTGCGGATTTTTCTACCAAGTGAGCCATCTTGACAGTCCCGATGTTCGCGGTAGCGACGTCGCCTTGATGACTGATTCTCGGAGGGTTAGTGTTGCTGATATCGCTCTGAACCAGGTTTGTACTCCGCTACTGACAGATGTCGAAGACCCAAACGCCGGGTGCTCCGATAACACATATCCTTTGTACTCAAGGCCACCTTTATCGGCACTCTTGAACGTTGACGGCGAACGTTTATTCGTCATAGTGAATCACTTCAAGTCGAAGCGGGGTGGGGCGGCCAAGACCGCACTCTTGCGCCAGTATCAGGCTACCCACTTAGCGAGACTGGCACATTCGATAGCCGAGAACGACAGTCCCACTCCTACGATTGTCATCGGTGATTTCAACGATTACGCCGGATCTCCGTCGATGGAAATTCTGACCAAAGAAGCGGACCTTGTCGATATCCTTCGCCTCGTACCCGAAACGCACCGCTACACCTACATCTTTGACGGCGAACGACAGCTAATCGACTGGATCCTCGTTTCTCCAGTACTGGAAAGAAGGGTCGCTGACGCGAACATCTTGCATGTAAACGCCGATTATTCGAATGCGATGAGGTTCGATCTTACGCCGGAGGGATTGCCATTCCGATCATCGGACCATGACATTCCAGTGGTAGTTTTGGCGTCTGCCAGTTCCGATGGCGAATCAACACCAGGTCAGGCCTCAAGTTATGAACAAGAAGGGTCGACGAGCCGTTCTCTTAACCTTGGAGAGATTGAGCTACCTGAGGAATTAAAAATCGCTTACCGGAGCGTATTTCGAGTTAGCCTGATCGTCGTTTCGGCAGGGTTGGAGGTACTGACTTTCCTGATCGGGAAACGTACCTAGCAATAATGGGCTTTGGACAAACAATTATATTAAAACTCTAATCTCTCAGGCGAACGTTTGATACCTGGTTCGAACTCCCACTTGACTCAGTGCGGCCGTTATATCATCTTTACAATTCACCATATAGGTTGTGATGCTGCTTGCCCTAAGTATTTCGGCAAGTGGCGCCGCTGAGTTACTCCCACCAAACGATTCGGGATCGACAAGTATACATACGACCCGCAGCCCTCGTCTGGCGAGTTGGCGTGCGCTTGTCGCCCATACCTCGGTTGTCGTCGGCGTGATGCTAATCACGGTCGTGCCACGTGGGAATATCTGAGACTCCGTGTCGAGCAAGTCCTCAATAGAGACCTGCCCCTCTGCGCGAAGCACGGCCAGCGTTTCCAATATTCGATTCAACTGTCGCTCTCCACGGTCCGGTTGGATGATCTCATGAGTCTGACCGTTGGCCAAAAGTCCAACCGCTCGATCTCGTCTGAGGAAATACTGGGCCAGCGACGCTGCAATCGTAACTGTGTACTCCTCAGTAGCATCTGGAAGTACGTATTCATCCTCTTTCCAGAGCAACCAAGGGTGATAATCAGTCATTGATGAATCGGGATCCTCAACATCTTGGACTGACGACACATGAGAGAATATGGCCATATCTAGTACAAGCCAGATATCGGCCAGCGGATCGAGCTCGAATTCCTTCACGATTAACCGATCACGGCGTGCTGTGCTAGGCCAGTGAATCCGGCTGAAGCTATCTCCAGGGGCATAATCACGCACCCCCGCCGCATTGGTCGTAACATAATGAGTGCGCCGGCGCAGGGCGTCACCACCAGGCAACATGCCGATAGGCAGCGCGAAGTGATGGATATTGGCTGTCAATGGATAGACCACGACGTTCGTCGTGGCGTCGATAACCCGGTCCATTGGAAACAGACCGAATGGATCGCTGGTTCTTAGCTTCATTGGTCCTAAACGGTACCTTCCACGAATCCGGCAAATGGTGTTGACGCGCCATGTAAATCCTGAACGAGAACCGAGCGAGTTAACAACTTTACTGGCAAAATGCCCATGAAGCGTCGAGAAGTCTCGAACCTCCAACCACAACTTTGGCAGGATGCTAGTATTTCGTACCGTGAAGCGCTCCTCCAGAGGCCGGCCAACCTGAGTCCTTCTCGTGCGCGTCACCCGAGATATGTATAGCCAATTCATGTTACTGTAGGCCCAGAAGAAAGAGGCAATTATCAAGATGGCCAAAAGATAGGTGATATTGAAGAAAAGATCTCGACCCGTCGCCAAACCCGCAAGGAGTGACAGCAGGATGAGAAATATAACGCCAGTTCTGCGTTGTCTTAGAACTCTACGCATTGACCTGTGCGCCTGGGACTGCCAGGTTATCAAGGATATCTTGGACGATTGCTGATGGTTCTACATCTTTGATCCTCGCCGCGGGACCTACAATTATCCGATGGCTCAAGGCTGGTTCCGCTAATGCCTTGACGTCATCAGGTAATGCGTAATCCCGGCCGAATAGAGCCGATCTGGCCTGGCAAAGCCGCCTAATGGCCAGCGCACCGCGAGTACTAGATCCCAAATAGACATCAGGGTGCATCCGGGTTTGGCGGACAATGTCCACCACGTATTCTTTAATAAGATCATCGAGGTAGATATCCTGGATGGCTCGTTGTGCCTCTGCCAATTCTTCTACCGACACCGCCTGCTCTATGTGCTCAATTGGGTGCACGAACTGCTGCCGATCGAGAATTTCTATCTCGTCGGATTTCTCAGGATACCCCAGTTGGATTCGAAGCATGAACCGGTCCAATTGCGCTTCCGGCAGAGGAAAGGTTCCCTCGTACTCAATCGGATTCTGTGTGGCAAGCACCATAAATGGAGGTTCTAATGGGTAGGTTTTACCATCGACAGTTACTTGTCTTTCTTCCATCGCTTCGAGCAAAGCAGACTGAGTCTTTGGAGTCGCTCTATTGATTTCATCGGCTAAAACAATTTGAGCATGTATTGGACCCGGTCTAAACTCAAACTCGAGTGTCTTCTGATTGTATACGGAGACTCCAGTGACATCCGTAGGTAACATGTCTGGCGTAAACTGAATACGTTGAAACCGGCAGCCAACCGATCTGGCAACGGCCTTGGCAAGTACCGTCTTTCCGACGCCGGGTACATCTTCAATTAGCATATGTCCTTGACACAATAGACCAAGGACTGTCAACTGGACGGCGGATCGTTTGCCGACTATCACTTGTTCGATGTTATCCACTATCCTATTGGCAATGCCCTGTACGTCTATCATCAATCGCTCCTTGGGTTGGAATTTGGGAAAGTATACCAGTTTTAGCGGTCAGTGGCAGGATAGGTCTACCCCCTTAATCTAATGCTGGTCGAATGTCGATTATGTAGAACAAATGTGGTAAAATTAGGGGGTAATTATGAGGCAGGCACCGAAAGAAAACTCGAAGCCGATGCCCGGCGTTATCGCTACCATTACTGCCGGATTTGAGTTAACCACCAGCCATCCTTGGCTTATTGCTTTCCCCATTTTGGTCGATCTCTTCTTTTGGCTTGGACCCAGGTTGAGTATTGAGCAATTGGTGGAGCGATCTCAGAGGATCTTGGCCACTGATCCTGGTCTGTCCGGTATGGTTGAGCAAATCTCTGAGCTATCTGCTAGCTACAATCTATTTACAGCGCTGAGCGTCCCTTTGATTGGCGTGCCGGCTCTTATGAGCGGGGCGAGCCCAGAAAGAACGCCGCTGGCACCAGCGATATTTGGACTGAGCGACGCGACAGAATTCATCGGACTATTGATCGTATTGACGCTCGGCGGCCTTCTCTTAACTGCAATCTATCTCAGTCTCATAGCGCTAGTGTTGCGAAAGGGAAAAGACGGTGCGTTATCGGCTCTCATGAAACTTATTGCTTTCATGAAGTCAACTGCAGTTGCGTGGATTCGCCTGCTTATATTGGGTATCTTCCTCGTGGTGACCATCCTATTCATTATGCTTCCCATCCTGCCCTTGGCCTATATGGTTGCCTTGTTGAGCCAAGGATTGGGATTAATGGTGCTCATGTTAGGTATTGTGTTTGTTATAACCTATATGAGCATGTCTGTTCCAAGTATTATTATTGATCGCCGACCGGTCGGTGTGTCTATTGTACATAGCGTCAGAATTGTTCGACGGCACTTACTGCCAACGATGAATTTACTCCTGCTTGTGATTCTTATTGGATGGGGCACGAACCTTCTCTGGCACATGGCTGACACTGGGAATTGGCTTACATTGATAAGCATCGCCGGGCACGGCTTTGTTAGTACGGCCCTAGTTTCATCCATATTCATTTTTTATCGAGACAGAACGGTAACACCTATTCTTTGATTCAAGGAATCTAAATGACTAAGCGTAGCACAAACAAAAACAGTGACTACAGCGCCCAAAGTATTCAGGTGCTGAAAGGTTTGGAAGCCGTGCGCCGGCGTCCAGGAATGTACGTCGGAGGTACGGATACAAAGGCGCTCCACCATTTGGTGTACGAGATCGTCGATAATTCTATTGACGAGGCGCTAGCAGGTAGATGTGATCGAATTGAGGTCACAATCAATGCTGACTCAAGCGTAAAAGTTACGGACAATGGGATCGGCATACCGGTAGATAAGCATCCTTCAGAGAATGTCTCCGCTCTGCAAGTCGTTATGACCATGCTGCATGCAGGCGGTAAGTTCGACGAGTCTGCTTACAAGGTATCTGGTGGTCTTCATGGTGTAGGGGCGGCGGCCGTAAATGCCTTGTCGCAATGGATGGAAGTAACCGTAAAACGAGATGGCGGTGTCTACAAGCAGCGTTATGAGAAAGGCATTCCCGTCGCCGATGTCAAGAAAATCGCTCGCGTTCCTAAATCCGACAAGGAGACAGGAACGACGACGGAATTCAAATTCGACACCACGATATTTGAGGACGACGTTGACTACCGGTTTGAGAGCCTCGCCAACCGCTTCCGAGAGATGGCGTTTGTGACCAGAGGAGTCTTCATCACTATCCGTGATGAACGCCCAAAATTACCACGTGAGATGAGCTTCTATTTTGAAGGCGGATTAAAGTCTTTTGTCCGCTATGTCAATAGGAACCGCAAGGCGATACACGAACCGATCTATGCTCAGAAGGAAGTTGATGACGTCGATGTCGAGGTCGCTATTCAATATACCGATGGTATTGCGACTTCCGAGTACGCATTCGCCAACACGATTCATACGCCTGACGGGGGATCTCATTTGACAGGGCTTAGAACGGCCATAACCCGGGTTATTAATCATTACGCTCGAAAAAACGCTTTTCTCAAAGAGAAAGATAGTAACTTCACCAGCGATGACACTCGGGAAGGATTGACGGCCGTAGTAAGCATCAAACACCCAGACCCACAATTCGAAAGCCAGACCAAGGTGAAGCTAATGAATGCGGAGGTTAGCGGCATTGTTTCATCCGTAGCTTCGGAGGCACTTGGGGATTTCTTAGAGGAAAATCCTAGGGATGCAAGACGAATTATCGAGCGCTGTCTGACGGCATCGAGAGCTCGGCGTGCAGCCCGGAAAGCTCGCGAGCTCGTACTGAGAAAGAGCGCGCTCGAGAGCCTGACTCTACCCGGCAAGCTGGCCGATTGCTCAGAGCGTGATCCTTCAAAGAGCGAGCTGTATATCGTCGAGGGAGATTCGGCAGGTGGATCTGCTAAGCAAGGAAGAGATCGACATTTTCAGGCGATTCTTCCTTTGCGTGGAAAGATATTAAACACTGAGAGAGCTCGTTTGGACCGAATCTTGAACAATAATGAGGTCAAAGCGCTGATCTCCGCCCTCGGCGTCGGGATTGGCGAGTCTTTTGACATCGGTAATCTCAGGTACGGTCGAGTAATAATCATGACCGATGCCGATGTTGATGGAAGCCATATCAGGACACTCCTGTTAACATTCTTCTTCCGCTATATGCCCACGCTTATCGAAAATGGGCATCTGTACATCGCTCAGCCGCCCTTGTATCGCATCAAAGAAGGTAAGACAGTCCACTATACATACACCGAGGCGGAGAACGCCAAGTTGCTGAAAAAGATCCAAAAAAGCAAGAAGAAATATGAACTCCAGAGATATAAGGGTTTGGGAGAGATGAATCCTGATCAATTATGGGATACGACTATGGATCCCAGCATCCGAACGCTCCTTCAAGTAGCGATTGAAGATGCCGTAATGGCTGATCGAACTTTCGACATGCTGATGGGAAGCGAAGTCGGACCTCGCAGAAGATTCATAACAACACACGCCAATGAAGTTAGAAATTTAGATGTCTAGTTAGGGAAGATAAGTATGCTTGCGAAATCGCAGCTTAAAGATCGAGATCAACGTCATTTGCTGCACCCTTTGCACCACCCAGACGCACACAAGGCGCCACTCATTATAGAATCGGGACACGGTATCTGGCTGCGAACGATTGAAGGAAGAGAGTATATCGACGGACTTTCAGGCCTCTGGAATGTACTTATCGGTCACGGAAACCGAGAGCTTGCTGAGGCTGCACGAGATCAGATGATCGATCTGGCTTATTTTTCAAACTACGTCGGTGTATCAAATGTTCCGGCAATCGAGCTTGCTAATAAGCTCGCCGGTTACGCATATAAATCCTTGAACACTACGTTTTTTGCCTCGGGTGGAGCAGAAGCCAATGAATCAGCCTTCAAAACCGCCCGCTACTACTGGAAGCGCATGGGAAAACCACAGAAGGTTAAGGTCATCGCTCGTCAAGATGGTTACCATGGGGTAACGCTCGCAGCAATGAGCGCAACCGGCATCACCCCATATTGGCCTATGTTCGAACCTCGTGTACCGAATTTTCTGCACATACACGCGCCATATCCATACCGTTACGAAGGGGACGTCCTGGCGAACGAGACCATTGGAGAAGCTGCCGCACGCGCATTAGAGGAAGCGATTCTTCGCGAGGGCCCAGATACCGTGGCCGCATTCATCGCAGAGCCAGTACAAGGTGCCGGCGGAGTGATAGTTCCTCCAGATGACTATTTCCCAGCCATCCGTGCTATCTGCGACAAGTATGATGTCTTACTCATTGCAGATGAAGTAATTACGGGCTTCGGTAGAACAGGTATATGGTTTGCCCTGCACCATTGGGGGATCGAACCGGACATCATGTCTTTTGCGAAGGGAATCACTAGTGGATATTTGCCCCTTGGTGGCATACAAGTCTCGGACAAAATTCGTGAAGCGATTATGACGGCTCCTCCTGGTGAACGGTGGATGCATGCCTATACGTACTCAGGACATGCAACTTGCTGCGCCGTGGCATTGGCCAACATCGCAATTCTTGAACGAGAGAACATGGCTGAGCGAGCCAAGATCATGGGTGAGAGATTA
>JAUVOB010000395.1 GCA_030599405.1 Chloroflexota bacterium
AACAACAAGCACTATGAGAGAGCACCTTGATGGGGCAGATTTAGTGGTTGAGACATTGGAGGAGTTCACAGACGAAGATCTCTCATGGTAACAAGATAGATCTACCAGCTGATTGCCTGCTGATACCAAATGGTCGGGAGTAAGGCGGCGAGGAGCAGGATTGGAGGAAAATACAATTAGTAAGCCGGGAGGAAGGACTCCGGATAGCCTCAGCAGGTGACATGAAACAAGCCGATGGTTCTTCCACCGCGCTCGTTCCATATCTTGATAGCTTCAGGCGTAGCTGCCATGATGACCTCTACATCCTCTTCCCTGAAGTATTGATCAGCCTCTCTTGACAGGCGCATTTGATCGTATTGCCCGGTACCAATAATCAATGCCTCAGCTCCATCTTGGAAAATGTATTCTGCTTCGCTCAATGAGAGAACGTGTGACGTACCAAACACCTTCTTTGATAGCTTCTTCTTCCGCTTAAGAACCGAACCCTCCATCGTGATGACAACATCGTTTTTATGAACGACGCCATCAACGGTTATGCTGCCGAAGGAAGTTTTCTCTATTTTTGGTTTCATACCAGTTTGGCTCCTTCAAGATCACCATTTGATATCGACATCTCGGAGTGATTATGCGTAGTCGCAAGCGTGCATCATACAATCGGTCGCGACTATTGTTTCACGATGCTGTTCTTCCAGCATTCTGATTGCAAAGCGATTTCTAAGAATCTGAGTTCAATTTCCTATGCCGCTCAAGATAAAAGCATAGAGACAATTTGAGTAGCAAATGCTTCGCTACCTTCGCCCGCGGTTACCAGCTGGATCTGGTCAGGGGAGGCGACACCCAGTCCAAGTTCAACGGCTCGAGCGATCTGTTCCTGATCGAAGACACTTCCTTTACTCACCTCCGGCGTTGTACCAAAGATACGTAGGATGGCGACGCCGATAGCGTCGATGGCGACTGGATCGATTCCAGCCAATATCACCTCCGAACTCACTTTTCGTCCACTGGCCGGTCCACCGGTAACAAAGGCTTCAATCCCATCCATAACGATCAGGTCTGGCTTGTAAGCCGAGTTTATCTCGGCAATCATCAGTCTCTGGTAAGGCGACCCGTGAAGCTCACTCATGTAATCATTGCCTTGATTGCCTACTTTCTTGGCTACTAGACCGACAGAGTTCTTTAGGGCCATCGTGAAATGACCCCCGTATTGATGCGTTTTCAGGTTACAAGTTTGTACGACTGAATCGGCATCCAGTAACATGCGCGGCACTGCAAACCCATCCTTCCAGTGTAAGTCATTCGAGCGGATCACCGTCCATTCCTCGTCTTCCAATTCATCAAAGGCAACCAGTTCGAATCCAAGATCTGAGGCTAACTGATCGAGGCCTTTTTGTTGCATGACGGCTCGTGTGTGGCCCATTCCGCTTCGATCGCCTACCGTGATGGATCCTACTCCCAGTTCATGTAGTTCTCCAATGAGAGTACTAAGGGTATCGACGTGAGTAGATCCAGGTGATTCATCTGCGCTATTGAGGTTGGGCTTTAACAGAACGCGATCCCCCCTAATCCCACCAAAGCCCAATAGACGTACGGCCTCGCGAACTCCCTCAGAGCGATCTCGGGTTTTTACTAGGGCGATTTTCGTGACCAGAGAATTATCCTTTATTATCGCTCTATACTCCGCGTCCGAAGCGAGCGTTGATACAGGTTCAGCTCCCGGCGTAACCGTAGATTTGTCTTTGATATGGTCGCTAGACGCTTTAGTGGAAGGAACGGTATTTGCCCGAGTTAACGGCGCAACCGGCCTGCAGGCATTGATAAGAGGCGCCAGAGCAACTGTACCCCCTGCAATGGCGAGTCGCCGGCAAAATTCTCGTCGTTTCATTAGTGTACCTCCACGAGTCATGCTGCGGAAGAACAATATACGGAATCCGGGTCTGGAACACCCGGTCTCGGAGACATGGTTTTAGAAACCGGGTTAAGGAAACCTAGTTTAACCCTTCAATAGAGCTCTGGAATCTAGAACATGATTCCATAGATCTGGATGCAAGTCAACGTGCGGCGAGAAATCGACAGTCCAATTTGGCCTATCCAGGGTAGTGGCTAGAATTGTCATTAATCCCAAGCACAGATAAGGATCTCATGAATATCAAAATACTACTTCTCCAGGCTCGCTACCCCTCAGATAGTGCACGAATCGATGAACACAGTTCCTTTGCTCGCCAAGCGGGTCTAGATATCGAGCAGATAGTCCCCTACGATCTGTTGACAAGCACGCCGTCAATCGCTGAGATTCGGCAGTACGACGCCCTAATGATTGGGGGGAGTGGCGACTTTTATGTGTCGAAAGGAGATCTACCGGGTCACGAAGATGTGCTCGGCACCCTGAGAGAGGTTGTTGATGTAGGTCATCCAACGTTCGCGTCCTGCTTTGGCTTTCAACTGTTAGTGGCGGCACTGGACGGCGAGATTTCATACGATGAAAGGAATATGGAGGTAGGCACTTACCAGCTGACGTTGACCGAGGCCGGACAAAGCGACGAACTTTTTAACCGTCTGCCCTTGAAGTTTTTGGCCCAGCTTGGCCACAAAGATAG
>JAUVOB010000031.1 GCA_030599405.1 Chloroflexota bacterium
ACCCATCAAATGCCTGTATCCAGGTTCATTATAGCGAACCGCTCCGTCAACTTCCCTGCTGGCGATAGCCACGTCATAGTCGTCCAGGAGAGGTGGAAGGAATTTACTCACTTCGAGGATCGGCATGGATAGATCCGCATCGGCCATAAACAGATATTCACCATTTGCGCCAAGCATACCGGTACGGACAGCGGCTCCCTTGCCCCGGATTTCTTCTGAAAAGACTTTGACAAACGGGTAGTCTGCGCCAAGCTGCTCGGCGATCTCGCGTGTATTCTCGCTGCTGTTATTATCCACGACGATAATTTCAGCTTCGTACGACTGGCTAGCCACGAAATCAATCACCTGAGGTAACGTCTCAGGGAGTCGACTGCCTTCGTTGTAGGCAGGGATTATTACGCTCAACAACGGTTTTTTAACCATCTTGAAGATTTACACGATTGCTCATGAATTCCGCACACTTGCCATTACCAGGATCGCGATCGCTTTCGAATCAAGCTTTCAAGCTCAGCTTTCAAGCTCAGCGTCGGATCTTAGCTATCCCCAAGTTTCTCGTCAACCGGAGATAGCAATGCCGTAAGGGCATCGTCGGGTAGTTGACGGTTAGCTTGGATTCGGCGTCTTTCTGGTAACATTCTGATAACGCCCGTCAAGCCGGCACACTGGCCTCGAAGGCGGGCTCGTGCCGCTTCACCTCGCCAAGATTTCATAGCTTCCCAGGTGATTCTCAACTGGGCTCGTATGATGGGCATAAGGTGGTCTCTCAGTAATGGCCAGGGGTAGTTCTTCCAAATGAGGTAGAGAAAGTTGCGGCCGTCGTAGTAGCTGCCGGTTACGCTTCCGCCGGTAGCCTTGAGTTTGTGATAGACAACCGCACTGGGCACGTAAATTACCCTCCAACCGGCGAGATGGGCACGCCATCCCATATCCACATCTTCGCAGGAGAAATAGAAGGCGTCATCAAGAAATCCAATCTCGTCAATCATAGTTCGCCGGTAGGCTGCGGCCGCACCGCAAGCGCTGAACACCTCCTCTTCCTCGAGATATTGGTCCAGATCTTTCTGCCAGACCCCGCGATTGCCCGGGATACCATCGATGCCATAAATGTCCCCAGCTGAATGAAAATGATCTCGGCGATCAAATAGCATGATCCTTGTAGCTAAGATGCCTGCGTCGGCGTTCCGGGCGAATGCGTCAACCAGTGACGACAACCAATTGGAGTCGGCCTCGGTGTCATTGTTTAAGAGCACAATGAACTCGCCAAGTGCACCTTCGAAGCCAGCGTTACATCCCCCTGTAAAACCCTGGTTACTCTCTAGCTCAACCAGCCGAACTTCGGGAAAATTCTCAAGTACGAACTCCTGTGATCCGTCAGACGAATCATTGTCAACCAGGATTACCTCGAAGTCAGTAAAGGTCTGGTTTCTCAAGGACGAGAGACATGCCTCGAGATGATGGCGCCCATTCCAGTTAGGTATGATGATTGAAACGAGGGGTGCCATAGTTATTTGTCGGTCGATGTAATCCAAATTCTGATTGGTTGTTAGCGGGCTTTTTTCTCTGACCTCTGGTGTATGACTGAAGCGGAGCCGGTCTCAGCTATCAGCCGGAGAATGCGTCTCTAAATATTCACGAAGCGCATCCTGCCAAGGTCTCAGGGTTATACCGATCGCCGCCCCGGCGACGTTGTGTAAAGCGGCAAATGGAGGTGGAGTCGATGCGCGCTTGAAATCGCGAGCTAGGATTGGAATATTCCTCACCTGATCCAAACCCGCTAATCGCAGGATCTCGCCGGCGAAAGCCCACCTTGAGCAAGCCCCGGCGTTGGTAAAGTGGTAGGTCCCATACTGATCCGTTTGGATTACGCGGGCAATGGCATTTGCTAAGTCGTTGACATAGGTGGGATTAGCGATCTCATCCGCGACGACACGAACCTCGCCCGTAGATCTGGCTTTGGCGATGATGGCGTGAATGAAATTGCGGCCGCCTGGCGCGTACATCCAGGCTGTGCGGATGATGTAATGGCGGCTCGTAAGGTTTCGGACGAAAGTCTCGGCAATCGCTTTGGAGCGGCCGTAAGCATTTATCGGATCTAGTGGCATCCACTCCTCATAACCCTCAACACAGTTTCCGGCGAAGACCTCGTTTGTACTTATATGTACCAGTTCGGTCCCGAACTTCTCGCAAGACAGAACGACGTTCTGAGTCCCTAGGGCATTAATCTGGTAGGCCAGATCGGGATTGCGGGTGCAAGCGTCTACATCGGTATAGGCCGCACAGTGGACAACAACCTCGGGATCAGCCTCTTGGATAACCGCCTCAATCGCCTCGCGATCGGTAATATCGGTCTCCGGGAGATCGACGATCACTAGATCATGATCGATAAGAACGTCCTGCAGGGCCAGACCAAGTTGTCCGAGACCTCCTGTGATTACGATTCGCATGGATCCTCCATCAAGAGATTATAGCCATAGCAAGTCCATTTCACGAATGTAAGTGCGACAAATCCGGGCCAGATATTCTTGACACTCAACCAGCACCGCCTGATACTACTATTTATGCGCGTTGATATTCTCACTCTATTTCCCGAAATGTTCTCCGGTTATCTTTCTTCAAGCATAATGGACAAGGCGAGAACTTTACAGCTACTTGATGTCCACCTTCAAGATATTCGGGACTATGCCGAGGGGAAGCATCGAATCACCGATGAACCTCCCTACGGTGGAGGAGGGGGTATGATTCTTAAGCCAGAACCAATCTTCGCAGCAGTCGAATCGCTTATCGGCGAGAGTAAGATGAATCAACCAGGGGTGGGATCGTCTGGTGTAGACGATGAGGTCAGTGATGATAAGAATGAGCGACAATCCGGGATTCCTGTCATCCTCCTGACGCCACAAGGTCGCCGTTTCTCACAAGATGTGGCCTGGGAACTCTCACGAAACGAGCGCATGATTCTGATCTGTGGTCGATATGAAGGGGTAGACGAGCGCGTTCGAGAGCATTTGGCTACAGACGAGTTATCGATTGGTGACTACGTGATGACCGGTGGTGAGCTGGCAGCGATGGTTGTGGTCGATGCGGTTACCCGCCTCATTCCGGGGGTTCTCGGTGCTGAAGGGGCGGCAGAGAGTGACAGCTATGCAGGTGGGTTGTTGGAAGGACCTCACTACTCGCGCCCCCAGAGTTTTCGAGGTTGGACCGTTCCGGAAGTATTAACATCCGGACACGCCGCCGAAATTCAGCGCTGGCGACGCCAACAAGCCCTTCGGCGCACGTGGCGACGGCGTCCGGATTTGCTCCTCAAGGCAGATCTCAGCGAAGATGACAAGTACTACCTCGCGGTTCTTGCCGAAGAAAGAATCGACGAGCTCAGCGATGATTAAGCGAACAACGTTCGTAAGTTGGCAGGTGCCTGAGGATCGAATTGGGGACTAGGGATCGTCGTGGGGAGTTGTGGATCCAGAGCTGGTTCGGGCAGAACCGAGAACCAAAGCCGAATTGGGGCATTCGCGTTCGTATTTGCGCTTGCGTCACTGGCCTAAAACAGCCCAAATATGGGTCAATTTGCCTGGTAATCCCCAACTGTGCCGGAAGATAGTACAACACTCCCAATTTCTTAAAGCTTTGCCCCGTTCTCTTCACATAATGCTGCAAATGGTGTATACTTTCCCACACCGTGGGTTGAAGTGGTACAAAGTGGATCGCCTGTGGTGCGTTCCAGTCGAATATTTGTGCAAAAAGAGGGAAAACCGTAGAACGCATGTTCTTGGGTGAATATTCGCACACCATCGATGACAAAGGCCGACTTACTATCCCGGCGAAATTCCGAGGAGAGCTGGCAGCTGGTTTAGTCGTGACTCGTGGCTTCGACAAGAACCTGATGCTCTTTCCGCTGAACGGTTGGCAAGATATGGCCGAGCGCATTATATCACGTCCAATGGGGGACGAGGATGTTCGGACTTTTCGCCGTCGGGTCTTTTCCGGTGCGGTGGATCTAGCTCCAGATCGTCAAGGAAGAATCGTGCTTCCCCCGTACCTCCGGGATTTCGCGGATATTGACAGCGAGGTCATCGTTGCTGGGATGTACAACTACGTTGAGGTATGGAGTACGAGTTTCTGGAACGACGTGCTCGATACCATAGAGCAAAGCAGCGACGCTGCCAGGTGGGCTGACCTGGGAATTTAGATCGTCGACCAGCGAAATATCTCGAGATCCACAGTCGACAGTAGACATTCAAGAAGTAGTTCGCAAAAAGGAAAACTTGCGCTTATTGCCGGAGAGAAATTGCGGGCAGTTGCATACGCAAAGCCCGTGACTATGTCGAGGGTTAGACCGTACAAGCCATGCACATACCAGTACTTTACCAAGAGGTAATCGATTATCTGAAACCAAGCGCTGGGTCTCGCTATATCGATGCGACCGTGGGCGCTGGTGGACATTCTCTTGGCCTCCTGAGCGCATCAGCGCCTGACGGAATCGTACTGGCTTTGGACCGTGACCCGATGGCTATCGAATTTGCGCGTCGACGATTACAGGAATTCAAGGATCGAGTAATTCTGGTAAATGCCAGTTATGAACAGATGGCCATGGTTGCTTCTCGAAATGGCATGTCCGGTGTTGATGGGGTTTTAATGGATCTCGGTTTGTCATCCGGGCAACTTGCAGATAACGATCGAGGTTTTTCATTCCAAGAGGATGGACCGCTGGATATGCGCTTTGATACCAGTCGTGGAAGCACTGCAGCTGATCTCATAAACGCGATGCCCGAAGATGGTATCGCCGATATTCTCCGGCGATACGGCGACGTACGTGATAGTAGACGGTATGCAAGAGCCATTGTCAGGGAACGGCCGATAGATTCGACCCTTCAGCTAGCCGAGCTGGTAATGAAGGAGAGTCGCGTACGCGGGAAGATTCATCCAGCCACACGAGTTTTCCAAGCACTTCGAATCGCTGTTAATGACGAACTTGAAACCCTGAAAGAAGGACTTGTAGCCGCGCTTGATGTACTGAAGATTGGTGGAAGGTTGGCCGTTATTAGTTTTCACTCTCTTGAAGACAGGATAGTGAAACATTTCATCCGAGAGCAAAGCCGCGATTGTGTATGTCCACCGGAGTACCCGGTCTGCATGTGTGATGCCCGACCCATAGTTAGGGCAGTTCATCGCAAAGTAATCAGACCGTCGGAAGCCGAGGTGCAGAACAATCCGCGAAGTCGTAGCGCCCGGATGAGGGTTGCCGAAAAAATTGCCGAGGTTGTAGTGTGAGCGCACATGTAGTCCGACCAAGACCAAAGACGAAGAAGGATAGGAGAAGGAAACTCGTCTGGCTTACCGAGGCACAAGCCGCTCTAAGTTGGGCCGTCCTTCTTGCGCTTGCTGCTGTGCTTGGCGCCATCTATCTGCACCAGGCAAGCGGAATAGCCCGAGTGGGGAGGACCGTTCAAGGCCTGCAATATCAGCTAGATGAAGTCAAACGAGAAAACACCACTCTAGAACTCGACATAGCCAGGGCTCAATCCCTTGGTCGCCTGAATGAGGAATCAGACAGATTGGGATTTACTCGTGCCGACCCCGAGGAAATCGAGTATATCGTCATCCTTGATTACCCGCCTCAGTTAGACTCCCCGGAGTTAACAGATCCGCAGCCGGAACCGGTTCCCATTGATACAGCCCTCGAGGCAGTCTTCCGCGCTCTGACCTCTCGGATTGAGAACCTCGGTCGAGGGGAAGCAGAATGAACTCGAGCCAGCAGCGCCGACTACTTATCATCTGTGCCGGACTCATAATTGCTGTCGTCGCAGTTATTTTGCGCCTCATCTCGTTCCAATTCTTGAGCACAGACCAAATCGCTGAATTAAGCCGAATTATTCAAAATCACAGTGTTACGGACCTGCCAGACCGCGGATTAGTGGTCGATAGGAATATGGCGGTCCTTGTAGGAAACGGGAGCGATTACCAGGTCGGCGTCTCGCCGGCCTTCGTTTCAAATGGTGAGGAGATCGCAACTGATTTGGCCCCGATTCTGGGGAAGCCAAGACACGATATCCTGGGAAAATTGAATTCCAGTGACACTTTCGTCGTGCTAGAAGGTCGCGTTCCACCGGATGTTGCGGAAGAGATACGGTCTCTTGGGTATGACCAGGTTCAACTGGATCCCTTGCCCCGCCGCATGTACCCCCAAGACGACCTTCTTTGTCATGTCTTGGGCTACGTCGATTTTCAAAATGAGGGCGGTAGCGGTCTCGAAGGTTACTACCAGACCGAATTAGTTGGTGTTGCCGCAAGTATGTTGATGAATATCTCGCCGCTGACTGAACAGACAGGTGTTATCGCCAGGGAAGGAGCTGATCTCGTACTGACGATCGATAGGACAGTCCAATATGTAGTCGAGGAGCAGCTCAGACGAGTTATTGAGGAAACCGGAGCCGAGAGTGGAACCATAATCGTTATGGATCCGCGAACCGGGGCTATTTTGGCCATGGCCAATCTTCCCTGTTACCAGCCCTATGATTACTTCGATGCCGAGGACGGCATGTTGCTTAATCCGGCAGTAAGCAAGCAGTATGAGCCAGGATCGGTAATGAAACTGATCACCATGGCTGCTGCCCTCGATTCCGGTACGGTAACCCCTCAAACAACCTATAACGATACAGGTGTCATCTTCGTTGGTGGCAATCCGATGTATAACTGGGATCGTGGCGCCTACGGCGTCACGGACATGACCGGATTACTTGGTTACTCGCTCAACGTTGGCGCAGCGACAATAGCCACCTGGATGGGACCGGACACACTCTATAACTATTTCCAACGGTTCGGTTACAGTCGACCGTTAGGCATTGATTTGATGGCTGAAGTAGGTGGGCAATTGCCTCTGCCCGGCGACTCCAATTGGACGGAAACGAATATCGGCACAAACGCTTTCGGCCAGGGGTTGGCTGTGACACCCTTGCAAATGTTATCGGCCGTATCCGCGCTGGCCAACGATGGTTATCTCATGCAGCCGTATCTCGTACAAGAGATCCACAAAGACGGCCAGGTTTTTTCCAGGGAGCCCACCATTCTTAGCCGGCCGGTATCAAAACAGACCGCGTATCAGCTGACAGCGATGGCTGTCAATGCCGTCCGCACGGAAGTGTTTGGTGCGCAGTTGGAAGGTTATACGGTCGCGGGAAAGACTGGTACGGCCCAGATACCGGAAGGGGGAATTTACCACCCGTCCGATACTATCGCCTCATTTATCGGTTGGTTGCCGGCTGATGATCCCGAGCTCATTGTGCTGGTGAAAATTGACCGGCCTGAGACATCACCATGGGGTTCTACGGTAGCTGCTCCGGCATTTTCCGAACTTGCTAAGGAACTAGTGATCCTGCTCGATATTCCACCTGATGAAGTAAGGCTACAAAGAGATATTCTGGCGGCTAGGTCGCAGGGAGGCTAGGGCAAACCCTAACTGACTTCTTATGCAATCGCTTGGTTTTATTCTAGAGACATTAACAGAATACGCTCCCACAGGAGAGGAGCCACAGATCTCTTCGGTTGTGATCGACAGCCGTGAAGCCGAGCCGAATAGTCTGTTTGTAGCATTTTCGGGCGACCAGCATGAAGGCCATGATTTCGTATCGGATGCCTTCGAGCGTGGCGCTAGTGCGGCTTTAATCGATCAATCGATTGGCGAAGAGTATTGGACAGTCGACGCGCGATCTGCAATTGGCGGAGGGTCTCTTCCAGAGAATCTATCAGAGACGCCGATCTGCGTGCGGGTCGAGAATACGCTGGAGGCGCTTCAGAGTTTGGGCCAAGCCTGGCGTGATCGTTTTCCGGATCTTCGGGTTATTGGCATAACCGGCAGCGTAGGAAAAACCACGACCAAAGAGTTGACTTATGCCGTATTGGCCCAGAGGTATCGCACCCTAAAGTCAGAAGGGAACTATAACAACGAGATCGGTCTTCCACTTTCTTTATTGCGACTGAGACCATGGCACGAGTACGCGGTTCTAGAAATGGGTATGTACGCACAGGGCGAAATCAGCCTCTTGGCAGAGCTCGCCAGGCCCCAAGTCGGTGTTGTTACCATAGTCGGTTCTGTGCACATGGAGTGGCTGGGGACAATCGAGGCTATCGCGGATGCGAAGCGGGAACTGGTAGAGGTACTCCCGCCTGAACCCATTGGCGTGGCTATTCTCAATATGGACGATCCCCTAGTGATGAACATGGCAGCCCATACAGCGGCCCGAGTGTTCACTTATGGCTTAGATCAGAAAGCAGATCTTTGGGCTGACGATATCGATTCGATGGGCCTTGAAGGAATCAGCTTCACCTTACACAGTGGACGTGATCGTCTAAGTATACATGTACCTCTATTGGGCAGGCATAGCGTTCATACCTCTTTGCGAGCCGCGGCCGTTGGGCTGGTAGAGAGACTTTCGTGGGACGAAATAGTTGCCGGATTGAGAGATCTGACCTCGCAACTAAGGCTTGTCGCTGTACCCGGTCCTCGGGGAAGCGTGATCTTAGACGATACCTATAATTCAAGTCCAGAGTCAGCAATAGCTGCGCTAAATCTGCTGGCTGATTTGCCGGGTCGTCATATTGCCGTTTTAGGCGATATGCTTGAACTTGGACCCGTTGAGGAATTCTCCCATCGTCTGGTTGGTAGGCGATCCAGGGGTGTCGCTGATTTACTGGTAGCGGTCGGCTCACGAGGCCAATTAATCGGGGAGGAAGCAATCTCAGCCGGTATGCCATCCACGAATGTATACCTCGTAGACGATTCAGATGAAGCCATTCAAGTACTTGAAGACGTTATCCAATCCGGAGACATGGTCCTGGTCAAAGGCTCGCACGGAGCGCGACTTGACAAGATC
>JAUVOB010000272.1 GCA_030599405.1 Chloroflexota bacterium
CCCTTCCTCAACCATATTCAAGAGCACGGCATCGGTAGCATTAGCGAGATATTCGATGGCGAGGCTCCATTCAACCCTCGGGGATGCCCTGCCCAGGCCTGGAGCGTGGCCGAGGTGCTACGAATTCTTGGACTTCTGCTATCCCGAGAATCTTGAAAAGTCGATAGATAGAGGGATTATGCTCAAAGGCTTGCCTGGGAGGCATTAGAATTCTGTCGCGAAATAAGTGATAGGCATCTGGTGGATCCTCATCAGAATAACCTGGCAGAACTCCTCCATGCACAGGGATGCACTCGAAGAGTTATTCAGCATAGGTATACTGACATCAGGGGACGTTCCAGGTGGTAGAGGTCAGTGAAGTAGCTGCCAAATAACTAGAGCTACAACCCCTCCTGCGGCCGAAGCAAGCAGGTTCACTAGATCGTTGTTTAGCCACGACCACCCGCGCAGTGGCTTTGTATTGTGACCGCACTTGTGGACTTTACGCTCTGTATCCTTCTGGCAATTATCGCAATAGTAGATCTGTTGGATCGTTGCTCCAAGCAGGCTGTCGAATGCAGAGCCCACAAGACCTCCAAGGGTGCCTATTACTGCAGCCACCATTGTTGACAGCCCTGGGACCAACAATCCAGCTAAAAGACCGACTACCAATCCACCTGTAGCCGAAGCCGCTGTTCCCATGGGGGAGACTCCCCCAGAGCTGCCTACCTCAACCTGCTGCCCAGTTGTGATCAACCTTGGTGGTCGCTTGGCCAAAGTACCTAGTTCTGTCGCCCAGGTATCAGCTGTTACAGTTGCCATGACGCCAACGAAAATTGGGAACCAACCAGCCCATGGCGCTATAAAGCTAAGGACCGCAATCAGGCTGCCGAGCCCCCCATTGGCGAATACCTGCCCGACATCCCGCCTATGCCCTTTATCAAATTTCTCGGCAGTAATCCGCTTTTCCTCTTCTCGGAAATGCGATAGCAGACTGGAGCTCACAAAGAATGCGCCCAGCAATATCCCCCACTCCCATCCACCGAGGCCGAATATCAAGGTACCTACAACCAAAGCCCCAATCGCTCCCGACGTGGACAAAGATCCGCGCCAGAAGGCGACGACAACTATGGCAAGGCTGATCACGAAGGCGAACAATATTTCTTGCGGCACTGACTTTCTCTGAGTAGCTACATCTTACCAATCTTGAGTCGCCCTTATCAGCGACAGCCGACTGTGTCAGGGACCGGGCCATCTGGTGAAAAATAGCGAATCTGTTGCCAAACCTGGATGCAGTTTCAATTCTTAATGCAATAAAAAGCCCTATGCGGCAGGCAACCCGCCAATTCTATACAACCAGACCCACTACAGCTATCCAGGTTGCCAACTCAATCACCACGGTGACACCCCAGACGATATAGGCGACAGGTTTCTCGTGCCGGAGAAAATAAAAAAACCATCCCAAGATGACGGCCGCAATCCAGGCCACGAGTCCAATTAGCGGCAGTATAAAGAGTCCTGACGGAGATCCTGCGCGATCGACTATTCCTATTTGACTGAAGTGAAGGGGAACCTCAGCTGGCAGACGGCTATAGATTACCGACAAGAAGGCGAAGAGCGCCAAATTGAGTGCCACCGCGGCACCCACGAGGAGTAACGCCCGCCTATTAGGCCAAATTGACCAATCAAGAATACCCATCTCAGAGTATGCGGTAGCCTCTTCTCCCCCCAAATCACTCTCCAACAGGGCACGAAGGCTTGCCATGAAGGCAAAAGGATCAGCCGGGGACAGTCCATAGGTCATAGAATCAGTAACGATGAGAACCTGTTGACCGAGCGTCCGCGTCGCGTAAAACGCTGTACGCAACTCCCGGTCATCCGCTACTTTTAACAGACCCTGGCCGATCATACACCCCGGCCAGCGAATCCCGCGGAATTCCGTAACATCTTCAATCTCCTCGCTCGGCAGGATCTCTAATATCCCTTGCATACGGACCGCCTGAACGAGTCTTCCCCACTCGATTATTAACAAACCATTCTCAACACGGTATCGCGCACTGGAGATACCGGCGGTCACATATATCACGATACCTATCAGCGGCAGCGAGCCTAAAATCAGCAACCCAAAAAAAACAGTTAAAATGCCGATTGGGGCCAGAAGGAGCAACAGGAGAAAGCCGATATCTAGCAGAAATAGGATAGCGATAAGGGCCAGGCCTACAATACGACCCGGTGACTGAGGTGGGTGCGAATCTAACATTAGAGTGCAAGTTTACCATAGGGAAAGGCAGAATGACGAGTAAAGTGAGTAGGTCACTGAAGTAATCTTCTACTTCGTCAATCCAGTTACTTGGAATATTGACCGGGCTAGATGTTGACGAGGTGAACGCGAGTCGCACGAGGAAAAACGAACGTATGTTCTTGACTAAGCGGCAAAAGATGGTACCATATTTTCAACTTACTATGGGTGTTTCTTTTAAAGAGAGGAGGAGCTCATCATGTATCAGAAAGTCGTTATCGTTGGTAATCTGGGCACTGACCCCGAAATGCGGTATATGCCCGACGGAACAGCGGTAACCAATTTCAGCGTTGCTACAAACCGGAGGTGGACTGATCGGGCTTCTGGGGAGCCCCGGGAAGAGACAACCTGGTTCCGTGTATCGGTGTGGCGCCAGCAGGCTGAAGCAGCTAACCAGTACCTCAGTAAAGGACGTCAAGTATTAGTCGAAGGACGAATGCGTCCCGACCCACAAACCGGAGGCCCCCGCCTTTGGACAGGCCAGGATGGATCGATGCGGGCGTCATTTGAGCTGACCGCCGAAGTCGTACGCTTCATCGGAAGCCGTGAAGGGGCGTCCCAGATGGAAGGGGAATCAGTGGAGGGACCGGCAGCTCAAGAAGAGGACGAGATCCCGTTCTAGTCCCCGGTCGACACCGGCTACCGGTAGCCGGTGCAATATAAGCGCAAGATCACTCAGAGACGGTTTCGGGCGCCAAGTTCACGTGTCCGATCGCTATGATCCGAAGCGGTCACTTTTCCCTGCAAGATCTACATACGGAAATAAACGCCCGCGCATGCGGGCTGGCTCAACCGATCACAGCGGAAGTGGCGGAATAAAGTGCGATATCGATGGCGCCCTGTCAAACGACAAAATGTTTCTTAGTTGGGTTCTTCGGCGCGTTCTGGAGCGAAGATCTGCATTAAGACCCCACAACAGACAGCCATCTTGTCCTGATCCAGTGTATAGAAAACTTGCTTCCCTTCACGTCTAACATGTACCAGATCAGCTTCCCGCAAGATCGCAAGATGATGAGATACCGTGGGTTGAGTAACACCTGTCTGATCGACCACGTCGGAGACACACAGCCACTGGCAGCATAGCAACCGCATGATCTGCTGTCTCGTATCGTCGGCGATGGCCTTAGCAAAAATGACCGAATCCATTCATAAACCTATCACTATATATCGATACTCATCAATGTGAATGATGTTATACTACTGACCTCTGTCTGTCAA
>JAUVOB010000125.1 GCA_030599405.1 Chloroflexota bacterium
AAGAACCATAAAGCCAGGGCGATCATCGCCGCTTCATTCACACTCAACCATCCATCGGTGATTCTTGAAAGAACGCCGGCAAAACCGGGATCATTTTCGATAAATGGTTCCGATATCTGACTTCGGGCTAGATCCAGGTTCGCCTTGATGTCCGGATCACGCGGGTCTAATTGGGCGGCACGGCTGTAGTTTGTGACAGCGCGACCGAGGTCACCTAACTGGTAGTAGGCATTTCCCAGATTGTAGAAGACGACACTGTCGTGTACGCTCTGGGCTATGAGTTGTTCATATATCTCGATAGCCTCTACCAAATTGCCGCCATCATAAAGCCGGTTGGCAGTTTGTACCGCATCGACGTTTGCCGTGCTCTGCGGCATCAAGAAGTTCATACCGACAACGAGGATCAGCAACAGTAAGATCCCAGAACCCAGAACTTTAATTAGACTACGCCACATAATGTATTCCACTCCGATCCGTTCTAACCATTTCCTAAATGTCGCACGCTTGTTGTGTCCAGAGCCATCTCAACCATTCAATTACTGTTGCCTGAAAGATCTATCAAGATCATCAATCAGATGCTTAACTACGCTGACGATATCCTCGTCGTCCATCCCACCAGATGAAGGCGCGTAGCGACCTATATCACTGAGAGTGAGGGCATGATCAACCTTGTCAACCAGCTGCGGGTCGATCCCTTTTTCGAGCAGCAATGTCGAGACCTGGGCTTGCGTTAATCCAACGATAGATCGATTTAGCCGGGTCGAGATGTACTCTGAAAGAATTCGACCAGCGGTCTCGAATTTACTGAAGTCGTTGTTTTTTACCTTTCTTAACGAGCTCTGAGCAACCCTTTTCGCCTGGTGGCTTCGACGGATATCAGCCGTCTCATGCCGGTGTCTTTGACGCCATTGCCACCCCAATTGACCGGCTATTAGCAACATAGGTGTTGCCCAAAGAAGCCAGTATCCGGACCGATCGGTCACTAAGGGCGAACCGATCGCCCATGTGGACACGGCCGGTTTGTTTGGTCGTATACCAGCTGATGGCTCAGAAACAGACACCTGCTGGTCAACGCTCGTCGGTGGCGCCGAATTTGGTTGAGATCCAATCGCAGAGGCAGAGCTCCCGGAATCTGGTCCGACCTTCACTTCGATAGGATCTGAATTGATAGTCACATATTCGGCAGTGTCAGGATAGAAATAGGAGAACTCGACTGGCGGCAGCGATAGGGCGCCGGATATCGTTGGCACAAGAACGCGTTCGATGGTTCGTGCGCCGCCAAATATATCGTTAACAATCTGTGTGCTTACAGATGCTTCACTGTCAAAAGCCCTCCACTCCGATGTTTCAGGCCAAACCGGATCAGTCAGATTGTCAATGTTTCCTTGGCCGCTAATCGTCACTTCCCAAGTGACTGTCTCGTTCACCTTGGTTTCCGGATGATCTACCATAGAGTGGATCTCGAACCGGCCGACGGCGCCAGTGAAGTTCGCGGGAGCTCCATCTGGAAGCGGCTGGACATCTAGTACAATCGAATTTGAAAGAATCTCTTGGCCCTGGCTAAAGAAACCACCAGGAATAGAAAAGCTTGCCGGATCGATGGTTACTTCTCCAACAACTGTCGGAAAGAGCATGGTCTTCAATTCGGTCAACTGGTAATTGCGCCCTGCCTTGGAGAAAGAGAATTCACTCTGGTCTGGATGTGTGTGCGTCCAGAAGCCGGTGAAACTTGGTGTTTGGTAATTAGCCTGACCTACGAGCGAGACGGACCGATAGAAACGCAAGGTATAGACAACCTGTTGTCCCTGATAAGGTCGAAGATTGTCAACGACCGCATCCACGTAGAAGTCCTGTCCGTTTAGCTGGTCCGGCACGATTGAGGGATCTATTGGTTGGGCCGGCGAGGCAGAAAACGACGGCAATGATGGAAAAGACGGTAACGAAGGGAACGATGGGAACGAAGGCATAGACGGCACCATTGGATTAGCCGGTTGAGGAACACCAGTTCCTTGAGTGACGATTATTTGGATTGGCTGGGTGCGATATGTCTGGCCACTTACGTTAACCGAAATTGAATCAATTACCAGGTTTCCTGCCTCCGTCGGCCGCAACTGATACGTAAACGTCTCTTGGACGCTCATATCCCCGTTGATAATACTCATCTGGGTTCCACTATAAGTGCCCACAATGTCGAAGTCAGTGAGGAAAGGTAATTCTGGGCGTGAGTCAATGTTTGCCGAAGCATCGATCGATATGGTTAAGGTCAGTAGTTCGTCGGTGCCGAGACTCGTTCGATCGACCTCGGCCGACACCGGGGATTGGGCATCGACCTGGCCCACCGTCACCGCCAAGATGATGGCTAGAATCGGTATTAGTAAAATTCTTGCTCTCTTCATGGTTCTTACTCCATCAACGGCCATACCGATATTACCAGTCCTGAACGGGCGGGATCGGCGGAGCGATAAATATCTGACCGAGTCTCTCTTGAAGCGTCTCTGTATCTTGGGCGATAGCGGCTAATAGCTGCTGGGCTTGTTCAGCCGTCATACGCTGTCCCGGCTGGGGCATTTGGCTGGGGCTCTCTTGCTCATCCGAACCCTCTTCATCTTGTGACTGGCCGTCGTCGCTATTCTGCTCCTGGTTTTCATCGCCTTCGGACGATTGGTCATCTGGTTGCTGCTCCTGGTCTTCTTGATCCTGATCCTGTTGATCCTGACCACTTTGAGACTGGTCCTGCTGCTCGTCCTCTTGACTTTCTTCATCCTGAGACTGCTCTTCTTGTTGCTCCTCATTCTCTTCTTGCTGCTGTTCTTGTTGCTGCTGCTGCAGTTGCTGTAAGGCGAGCTCGAGATTGTACTTGGCATCCTGATCGTCAGGATTTCGCAGTAGTGCCTCGGTGTAAGCCGCTATCGCCGCCTCCCACTCTTGAAGATTGAAGGAAGAGTTTCCCGTATTGTAGAAACCGCTTTGCTGCAGAGAGTCGGCATCGGCGTACTTCAGTGCTTCCTGCATCAACATTGTGGCTTCTGAGAACGCGCCTTCCCGGTAGAGGGTATTTGCAGCGTTGTAATATGGCTCAGCCAATTCAGGAGACTCAATCAGGGCGGCTTCATATGCTGCCAGTGCATCCAGATAGATCTCTTCGGCAAAGGCCTCATTACCCTCTTTATTGAGTTTCTCGGCCGACGGGCTGCAAGCTGTCACAAGCACGCCCATCGCTAGCAAGGCAAAAATGAATAGTGTTTGGAGCCTATTTACTCGAATCATAAGAATAACCTCGTGTTTTAATGGGCCGTACTTTCAACTGTTGGTTCATTTCCAACCACAGTCCCTGTGCCTGAAGAACGCGCAATCCATGTCTTCCACTTCGGGAATGATTGTTCAGAGCGCCGGTCTGGAATTAGCTCTCCAAGAAGCAGAGCAGCAACCGCCAGCGCCAAAAAGATCTGAAAACGATCGATCTGGCGAGTTTCGAACCGGCTTTCCAATTGGGCCTTCTGCAGCTGATCAATCTCCGATAAAAGACTGTCTAGCTCGGCCCCATCCGCAGAAGCGCGATAGTATTCACCGTTTCCAGTCCGAGCGACTTCCTGGAGGGTCACCTCATCTAGCCTCGAAAGCACCGCATTTCCTTGTTCATCTCTCTTGTAACCTATGACATCACCATATTGGTTTGTCTCGGGTACTGGTTCTCCTTCCGGAGTACCAAATCCAATTGTATAGATGAGAACATCCTCTTCCGCGGCTTTCTGAGCTGCTGCAACGGGATCCGTCTCGACATCTTCACCATCGGTCATAACTACAAGGACCTTCTGGCTGGAGAGGTTGGGATCGAAGCCCTTCACGGCAGTTCGAATAGCGTCTCCGATCACAGTACCTGGTCTTGAAATAACATTTGGACCGGCGGTGTCGAGATATGAGAGAGCAGTCATGTAATCAGAGGTTAGCGGCACCTGAATGAAGCTCGCGCCAGAGAACAGCACCAGCCCAACTTCATCTCCGTCCAGCCTTTCCATTAAGTCGGCGATTTCAAGTTTCGCCCTGTCCAGGCGCGTCGGTTTGATATCCTCGGCAAGCATACTTTGGGAGACATCAAGGGCTACCATTACCTGTAAGCCTTCTTGCTCAATTTCTCTGACCTCGCTGCCCCACTGAGGGCGGGCGAGGGCGATAATGAGAAGGAGCAAGGCGGCCAGTCGTAGAGCCGATCGCCAGCGTCGGCCGCGCCAGTTTAGATTATCGCTCAGACGGTCGATCAGCTTTTTCTCTCCCAACAAGCGAAGCGCCTGTCTGCGCCGTTTGCTGGCCCATAACAAGAATATGGCGACTGCTGGAAGTAGAATCAAACCTAACAGCAAGAACTGGGGATTCGCGAAAGTCATGGTTCACCTTTAAGGAATCGTCATGAACGCTGTGTTCCTTAGTATGGTTTCCAGCGCCAAAATTAGAAGCGCGGGGACCAGGAGCAAAGCGACAAGTTCGTTATATTGATTAAAGACCTGGATCTCGACCTGCGATTTTTCTAGATCGTTGATCTCTTCATAGACTGCCTCCAGGCCGGCTGTGTCCTCGGCCCGGAAGTATTTGCCGCCAGTGGTTTCGGCGACCAGTTGAAGGGTTGCTTCGTCAAGCACACTTTCTTGATAGCTGACCTGAGTGCCGCCAAAGAGAGACTGGACCGGTACGGGCACTTGCCCGGGTTTGGCGGCCCCAATTGTATAGACCTTGATATCTAACGCCTTGGCGGCCTCTGCGGCCGTCAGGGGATCGATCTGACCCGCGTTGTTGACGCCATCTGTCAGCAGGACTATTACTTTGCTCTCCGCATCGCTGTTGGCCAGCATATTGGCAGCATTGGCAATACCCAAACCGATAGCCGTCCCATCGTCGATACCAAGGTCCGTCGCCAACTCTACCTGCTCAAGCGAGCGAGAGAACATCTTATGATCAAGCGTTAGCGGACTCTGGTTGAAAGCTTCGTTTGAGAAGATAACGAGACCCAACTTATCATAGGGCCGTTCCTCGACGAAATCACCTATTACTTGCTTTGCAGCCTCTAAACGGTTCTTAGGCTCAAAGTCAAGGGAGGCCATACTTCCCGAGATATCCAATGCAAGGGCAATTTCTACACCTTCGCCGGTTATTGTTTCCCGTCCTTGTACAATTTGTGGACGAGCCAGGCCGACTAAGATCAATCCAATTGCCGACAGGCGCATGACGATCAGAAGCGGTCGCCATGTCACTCGCCACGTACTCGGTAAAATTTTTCCTAGGCTTGTGGCGGCATACTTCAAAGTAGCCGGTCTAGTCTGTTGCCTAGCCAGATAATAGCGACCCGCTAGGAGCAGCGGAACGATCACCGCAAGCGCTAAAATCCAGGGATTAGCAAAACGAAAAGTCATGCTCGCACCTCTGTTTGACGATAATTTCCGTTAACTGATAGAGTAGGATCTGAGGCGTCACCGACCGTTCTGGCAAGGGATCCAGCAGAGACCGAAAGAGATTCAGGCTGATTTAGGAGCATGGTTTCCTCTACGATTGAACGACCTAGCTGTAACGCTTGCCTCGCATCCGAAACGTCCGGAGTGAACTTCGAGAATTTGAC
>JAUVOB010000324.1 GCA_030599405.1 Chloroflexota bacterium
AACGTCGGATGCCACAAGGCATTCCTCCCATTGACCGTATGGCAAACCGTTACATGATTGACTATATCGCCGAACAAGAAACGATTGAGAGCGTGCTTGCCACGACCAAGACTGTTGCCGTCGTTGGTCTATCTTCGCGGCGGCACCGGGCCGGATACTATGTGCCTGCGTACCTGCAGGAAAATGGATACCGGATCATACCTGTAAATCCTAATCTGGATTCTGCGCTTGGGGAAACAGCCTATCCGGACCTTACTTCCGTGCCTGAGCCGATAGATCTCGTGCTGATCTTCCGACGAAGCGAGCAGGTGCTGCGCCCTGTAGAACTTGCCATAGAGGTTGGGGCAAAGGCGGTCTGGATGCAGCTCGGAATCTTCAACCAGGAAGCGGCCGACAAAGCGATGAAAGCAGGTTTAGCGGTCGTGATGGATGCTTGCATGATGGTCGAACATCGTCGCTGGCGAGTTTCAGCCCACAGCATGTGATTGCTTTCTAGATTGATGGAAGATCAAAGAACTCTCTTGCGACGCAACCGTTGTGGTCGTACAATAAATCACGAAATTTAGCGCCTATCAGCTACCCGGGAGAGCGTCTCGTCCTATCGAGTTGAGACCGCCGAAGGTGCAAGCTCGTTGAAGTTTTTCTTGAGCGGGTGAATCTCTCAGGCAAATGGACCGGTCAGCTGGGCACCTCTGGAGAGCTCGTTTGCCAGCAATTGAAAGTGAACGAGCACCGAAGGGGCAAGTCGGATCGTCCGGCGAAACTCTCAGGTCATAGACAGGGGCCAACGAATCAAGGGCTACCGAGAAAGCCTTGATAGTTGGACCCTTTTTGTTTAGATGAGTGATTCCCAGGAGGCGAATATGAGCAACATACCAGAAGGATTGCTTTATACAAGTGACGATGAGTGGATTCGCGTTGATGGGGATGAGGCAGTCATCGGCCTAACAGATTATGCCCAGGATGCCTTATCCGATATTGTCTATGTCGAGTTACCAGATGTGGGCGATACGTTCGAGGCTGGCGAGACTTTCGGGGTTGTAGAATCAGTTAAGGCTGCCGCCGATATGTATATGCCAGTCGGGGGAGAGATAATCGAATCCAATGAGGCACTGCTTGACGCACCAGAAATCATCAACACGGATCCTTTCGAAGAAGGCTGGCTCTTGAAGCTTAAGATCGACGATCCTGGCGAGCTGAAACCACTAATGGATCCGGCTGCCTACAGCGATTACTGCGACGAACGCGGCTGATCTGATTGGGATCTGATCACCCCCTAAATCAACCAATTTCTGTCATCGCAATACCCATATAACTAGGATGTCCCGAAGAGGAGACTCATGACTCATTCCACCCCAATGTCAAAGGTGGACCTATTGCAGTCCACAGATAGATACGTCGACCGGCATCTTGGACCAAAGACCAATGATGTCGTACAGATGCTCCGTGAACTAGGTGTTGAAACGCTCGAGGAACTGGTGGACCAGGCGGTACCCAAAGTGATTCGCATGGAAGGCCGGTTAGACTTGCCCAAACCAAGGAGCGAAACAGAGATCCTGACCGAACTTTTCCAACTCGCTGGTGAAAATGAACTGTTCCGCTCGTACATCGGCATGGGTTATACCAACTGCATCACACCACCGGTGATCCAGCGGAACATTTTAGAGAATCCAGGTTGGTATACGCAGTACACACCATACCAGGCCGAAATTGCCCAGGGACGCTTGGAAGCGTTGCTGAATTTCCAGACCATGATCGGCGATCTAGCAGGGATGGAGATCGCCAATGCTTCCCTGTTGGATGAAGGAACAGCAGCAGCCGAGGCGATGACCATGTGCCAACGCCTTATGCCTCGCAAATCCAAGGCGAATACCTTCTTCGTCTCCGCGTCCTGTCACCCCCAGACAATCGACGTAATAATGACCCGTGCCAAATCATTAGGCATCCATGTTGTAGTTGGTGCCTATGAGGAGTATGACTTCGCCGAGGAGACATTCGGCGTGTTGGTCCAGTACCCGACTACTGATGGAGCAATATTGGATTATGAGCCTTTTTTCAGCCGGGCACACGAAGCTGGTGCAATGACTGTGGTCGCCGCTGACTTGCTGGCGCTAGTGCTACTTCGATCACCCGGCGAGTTTGGTGCAGATGTAGTCATAGGCAATAGCCAGCGATTCGGCGTTCCCATGGGATATGGAGGTCCGCACGCGGCCTATATGGCGACCCTAGAAAAGTTCCGGCGGCAGTTACCAGGAAGGCTGGTAGGTGTGTCTATGGATGCGACGGGAGATGCCGCTTACCGCTTGGCTTTGCAGACGCGAGAACAGCACATCCGCCGGGATAAGGCGACTAGCAATATTTGTACGGCTCAAGTACTCCTGGCGATTTTGGCTTCTATGTACGCTGTTTACCATGGACCCGATGGGCTGAGACAGATCGCGAGCCGCGTGCGGCTTCTTACCGAGATATTAGCCGAAGGTCTCAACCAATTGGGATACGATGCGGGATCCTCATTGCGCTTTGATACGGTGACTGTGCAGAGTGGTCCACTCGATCAGGAGAGCATCGTCTTGAGAGCGCTGGATAAGCGAATCAATCTTCGCTCATTCGAGAATGGCGCTGTAGGAATAACTCTTGATGAAGCCACTTCGGTTGACGATCTGGCTGATCTCTTCGCTGTTTTCGGAACCGGTGAGACTCAGACAGATGTGGAAGAACTCGCCCAGGTTGTGGATATTGATTACCCGGCAGACCATAGTCGCTCAACCGATATTCTTACGCACCCCGTCTTTCATCGCTACCATTCCGAGACAGAGATGTTGCGTTATATCTACCGCCTACAGGCCCGAGACCTCTCGCTAACACATTCGATGATTCCCCTTGGATCTTGCACGATGAAATTGAACGCGACGACCGAGATGTACCCGATTACCTGGCCAGGTTTTGCGCAATTGCATCCATTCGCCCCTTTAGACCAAACTGTGGGTTATCAAAAACTCCTCAAGCGCTTGGAATCCTGGCTAGCTGAAATCACTGGTTTCGCGGCCACTTCGCTGCAACCTAATGCCGGGTCGCAAGGAGAATTCACTGGTTTATTGGTCATCCGTGCTTACCATCAT
>JAUVOB010000280.1 GCA_030599405.1 Chloroflexota bacterium
CGCCCCCTGCTAATAATAACGGCGTAACGGGAACTGGCACACCGAATGCGCTGATAATCATCACCAGGCCAAATACAAGAGGACCATGTAGGGTCATCGTGTCCATGAAATAACTGAGCAGATCTATCTCAGGCATACTGGCCTCGATGTGTCCCGGTCCAGTTTTCCCCGGTTATTCCTCCGATTGGGAAGTCTGGTATGCGCCGAGCGCTTTCCTCGCTTAATTGGATGATACTGGACATGATCTCGCTTGAAATGTTCCTCACTAAGGACCTGTCTTCGACTTCACCTTCGAATTGCATGGGTTCTCCGACGGTGACGGCATATGGACCGCTCAAGTAGAAATGACCCAGTGCAGGCGCTTCATCGACATAGGTGCCTAGATACTTCAGGCGCTTACGTTCCAGGTTGATACCCATTGGTATGACAGGGACTCCAGAAGCCAGAGCCAGGCGAGCTGCGCCGGTGCGGGGCTGCTGAAACCCACCGTGCATAGGGCTTAGAGAACCCTCCGGGAAGATACCGATTGACCGTCCTTCATTTAGTAATTCGCCTGCCCTGTCGAGTGCATTCTGCCCGCTTCCGCGAACGACCGGCACGTGCCCTGTTTCCCGAAGATAGCGACCGAACAACGGAACTCTAAACGCGCCCCCTGTGACCAGAATGCTCAGTCGCTCTGGCAAGAGCGAAATCATGACAATGGGATCGAGGGTGGTGGGATGGTTGGCCACCACAATTTTCGGCCCCTCCGGCAGTGCAGCGTGGTATGAAACATCGAGCGAAAACATGGCTCTGGTGGCTAAACCAACCGCCGATCGTCCCAGCCGGTAAAGGATTTTGTCGACTTTGCGCTGTTTTCTCTGATCGGCGATCTCAATGGGTGCGGTTTCGCAATAAACGATAGGCCTGGTGATGACTCCTGGCGCGAGTATTGCTGTTTCCTCGTGGATGAACATGTTATGCCTCCGAACGCTGTGATATTACTCGCCCAGCTTAATAGTCTGGTGGGTGTACTGTCTTCCATCGAAGGGCACATTGGGTGGGCACATTAAGGGGTGCATCGGCGGCAATAATTTCCAGCCGGGGAGGAGAGAAATCGCAGGAGGTCTCCGGCAGAGGGGAGTAGCTGTCTTCTGCTAATTGTAAGATCGGGGGAAGGAAAAACTGGGGATAGCTCTTAAGATGAGGATGCTACTGGTATGACGTAGAGAAAACGGATACGTTCAATCCAATAGGTGGAGGTCTCTGACTCTTACGATGGCTTGCGTGCGACTCTTCACATCGAGCTTCCCGTAGATATTATTGATATGGCGTTTCACGGTACCGATCGCGATAAAGAGTTGTTGGGCGATTTCAGCGTTTGAGTAACCCTGATTTATCAGTCCTAAAACCTCCAGTTCGCGCTCACTTAATGCTTCGATCAGAGGTTGGGGAGTAATCGCTTTCTTCTGAGTAGGATCGCGCATATAGGTGACGAGCTGGTCGATGAAGCGAGGGTTTTCTTGCCACACTTCGCTTGTCAAATCATCAATTGCCAAATCCTCGTCTAGGAAAGCCCGGTAATACTCTTCCGGGGCAGCGATCTTCACCGCTTGAATTATCCGGTTTATTGTTTGTTGATCGTCACCTTTCTGGCGAGAAACCATCGCTTGGTGCAAGCGTGTTGTGAGGAGAGAGCGATGCAATTCTCGTTCTCTGGCGAATTTCTCGATGTTTGATAGCAGATACTGGGCATCTTCGAGGCGTTCCTGTTTCAAGAGGATGCGACTGTAGACAATTTGCGAATCTAGCTTGAGGAAGTCGATGCTATCGTCTGGGTAAAATCCCGCTTTCTCTGACCATTGGACAGCCGGAGGCAGGTCACCACGCCGAAGATAGATATTCGCTATCTGGGCAAGATACCAATCCGGATCTGTGAAGCCTGTTTGGACTGCCAGCTGATGGGCGGAACGAAGTAAATCGACGGCCTTCTCCACATCACCCATAGCGACAAGTGTGAGGGCAAGGAATGCCTGTGACGGCAGCAGATAACCGGCCTCTCCAAGTTGACGTGAATACGCCAGCCCCTTTTCCAGGTATTGGTGTGCCGGCTCGAGCTGATTGGCTTCATGGTAAAGTCTACCGATCTGGCTCATGAGCAAGGCAGATTGCCGGGATTCGCGGCCGTGTTTATCTTTATAACGGACCAGCGCATCCTGGCAGGAGGTCAGAGCATCACCCCGTTTGCCGTGGGCATTAAAGGCAGCCGATAGAGCCATATCGACCGTCACGTTAAACGACTGATCCTCCAGAGAACGTCCAGTATCTTGAGCTGCCTTGAACGAGTCAATGGCCCTTGGGATCGGTTGACTCCGTTCCTCGGCCTCCGCGCGCGCCCACAACGCGATGACGCGCCAAAGCGTCATCTCCTCGGAAAGTAGCTCTAACGCATCGGAGACCATGGTAATAGTCATTGGGTAATCGCGATAACTTAGGAGGGTGATGAAACTTCGCAGAACCAGGATCATCCCTCCTTCTGGTGATGACGGATTCTTCTGGGTTGACTCGGCCGCCTCAAGGTATTCTTCAGAACGTTTGATACCTCCGGACAGAGCTAACACCCATCCTTTACTCAGAGCAAGGGCCGGGTTATTTCTAACACGAGCATCTGGCAGTGCCTCGAGCCAGCCGCGAACGGTCATGACCGAGCTGGTGAATATCCCCTCTAGGGCAGTCTTAGCGACGAGGCGTTCGGCATCATCCAGGTTTCCGCTTAGTTTGGCCTTGGCCAAAGCATGGTGTACGGCCTGGTCCATATGATCGTGCACCTCATACCATTGAGAAGCGCGACCATGAAGATCAACAAGTTCCTGTTCTGTTAGAGTAAGGCGCAGCACTTCCGCAAACAACTGATGATATCGAAACCACTCTCGACGGCGATCCAGGGGGATGAGAAATAGATTGGCGCTCTCGAGATGTTCCAGTATTTCTTGTCCATTCTGACGTCCTGTAAGCGCGTTACACAATGGAGCTGCTAGACGATTAAGAATTGAGGTTTGGCGTAAGAAATGATGAACATCTTCCGATTCGCGATCGATTACTTCGGTCAGCAGGTAATCCATGATAAATCGGTCGTCACCTGCGAAGGAAGCAATAAAGTTATCTGCATTTTCCTCATTACGTAGGGCTAAGCCGGCCAGCTGGAGGCCAGTTACCCAGCCCTCAGTCCGGGTTTCAAGGGCGTCGATATTATCTGTCCCAAGGTTGAGTTTCATCGTTCCGTTGAGGAATGTCGTCGATTCAGCTCGAGTGAATCGCAAGGACCGCTCGCGTATTTCGGTGATTGAGCCTCTTGCCCTTAGTCTAGAAAGCGGAAGGGGAGGATCTTCCCTGGTGCCGATGGCGATATGGAAACCCGAAGGCTGATTATTTACTAAGAAGGAAAGCGCATCGTGAACTGGAAATGATGTAATCAAGTGATAATCGTC
>JAUVOB010000197.1 GCA_030599405.1 Chloroflexota bacterium
AAGGTCGGCCATTTGAGGAAGCGTCAGCGAACGGACTCTCATCAAATGCTGCTGTGCCTGGTCAGGTCGACCAGAGGCGAACCAGACGCCTGCAAGTATCGCATTAGCTTTGATGCATAGCGGCAGTTTATCGACGATTTTTAGAGCCAGCCTAGCGGCATTTTTTGGTTTCTGATCTAAATATAAGGTTTCGGCTAACATCAACTGAAGATCGATGCGATCCGGATTTTCTGAGAGGAGTGCTGAGAATTCGGCGGCAGCCAGACTATATAAAGATCCTCGTAAATAGAGGCGGGCAAGGGCCGCTCTTGTCACGTCGATCTGGTCACCCACCTTTCCGTCACGGCGAGCATAGAGTTCGGAGAGCTCGACCAATATCGCCCGGTTATAAGGGTCGATATCGAATGCTCGCTCCAAATGCCATATAGCTCTCGGGAGATCGTCACTCTCTGAATAAGCGACGGCGAGTCCGGCATGGCTGATGACGTTCTCAGGATCCGCGCTTAATACACGCTGGAATATGTCTGCGGCATCGCCATAGTTCTGGAGCTCGATGAGAGCCCGTCCTAGGAGCTGGTAGGTTTCAACGTGTCGTGGATGCTGCTTCAAGATGTTCCGACAATGGGCGATAGCCTCATCCAATCGGCTCTCATCTATCAGATCGACAATCTGATTCAAATAGTCTCGCAGAGCGATTCGACCCACGTACTACCTTCCTGTTCGTCACTACACCGGAGAACATAAATATTATGCAAAGTTTCAATCAATTTAGCAAATGGAGGTCGCGCAAAGTAGACAGTACATTTGTCATGTCCTGTTCTGGACGGGACGATAGACCAAGCGGATCCGATAGATCATCATATCCCTTCAGCCGATATAATGTGTTCAATACACCATGGGAAAGAGCAATTGGATGGTATCCGCCTTCAAGGACAAACAGGATTTTGCCGCTGCAGAAGTCATCTGCCATCTCTATGAGCTTCGCCGTTAAATTCGAATAGCCGCCGAGCGTTAACGCCGCTGATGCTAACGGATCTATCCAGTGAGCGTCAAAACCGGCTGATACGAGCACGACGTCTGGTGAGAATACCTTGACCCTGGGTCGAATTAGATCGTTGAACGCTGCTAAATACCACTGATCTCCTGCGCCCGGAGGAAAAGGAATATTGACCGTGTACCCATGTCCAGGTCCAGTACCGATCTCGTTGATTGCTCCCGTCCCAGGGTAAAAGAAGTAGCCAAACTGGTGAATTGATACGTACAAAACAGTCGGATCGTCGTAAAAGATATCCTGGGTCCCATTCCCATGATGGACGTCGATATCGACTATCAGGACACGTTCTGCGCCGTGCACTTCTTGCGCTTGGCGGGCAGCCACAGCGATATTATTGAACAGACAGAATCCGCCAACCCTGTCTCGTTCAGCGTGATGCCCCGGTGGACGAACCAAGGCCATGCCGTTTCTGGCTTCAGATTCCATAACGAGATCGAGGAGTATGGTCGTGGTTCCCGAGGCATCCAGTGCTAACTTGAAGCTATCGGCGGTGGTATACGTGTCCGCATCAAGATGTCCGCCGCCGCGTTCACATGTTTGCCGGATCCTACGAATCAATGCCTCGCTATGTACACGCGTGATCTGCTCTATTTGCGTTGTATTTATGTCAACTTGAGAGATGTCGGATAGAATGTTTGTGGATTCCAGTAAGTCCATGATCGCCAACATTCGTTGAGGACTCTCTGGATGTCCGGGTTGTGAATGCTCAAGTGAAGGCACATAACCGAGAACCGTGTTCATACAACCATCCTTTGTTTCTTCGGACGTTTGACATAAGGCGACAGTGGTAGGTTCAAACTTTCCCTCAAAATGCTCTCAAAATTATTACGTAAACAATAAAAAAGGAGTGTGATCATTCCTGACCACACTCCTTGGAAGGCAATTTGCTATCAATCATTCCTGCGATGGGTTGCTACCACCACTTGTGCCCGACGAAGCTGTCGCAAGCTCTAACTCGGGAGGTATTGGAGGTGCTTCCCGCTTGGATGACATAATCGACCAGACCAGCGTGGCGAACAAACCGGCAACAACTGCCCAACCAATCAAACCCAGGTCCTCGACCTGAACGATAATCGGTGCGATTATCACGGCGACCAGGTTTCCTACCTTGATCATCGGATTTAGGGCAGGCCCCGCTGTATCTTTCATTGGGTCACCGACGGTATCGCCTACGATACCAGCCATGTGTCGTTCTGAACCCTTGCCGAGATTATGCTCCGGATCAGATGGCTCGTCTTCGATTAATTTCTTCGCATTGTCCCAGGCGCCACCGGCGTTGTTCATATATACGGCTAGCAACTGGCCTGACAAAATGATGCCTGCAAGGTACCCTCCGAGCGCTTCGACACCCAGTACCAAGCCGATAAGAATCGGGGTAATGATACCCAGTAGCGCGAGCGGGACTAGCTCTTTCTGGGCTGCCGCAGTTGAAATGGCGACAGGCGTTTGGTAATCGGGTTCGACCTTTCCTTCAAGGACGCCCAGGTTGAATTGGCGACGCACCTCCTGGACTATTAAAGTCGCCGCTCTCCTAACGGCCTGGATGGCAAAACTCGAGAATAACCAGGGTATAGCGCCGCCAATGAGAACGCCGACGAATACTACTGGAACGTCGACCCTGATACCGACACTCTGGATACGTTCGGCGAATGGAACGCCCAGTGTCTCTTGTGCCCGGCTAACATCGACAAGAAACGATCCAAATAATGAAACAGCGGCGATCACGGCCGATCCAATGGCCACACCTTTAGTGATAGCCTTCGTCGTATTACCGACAGAGTCCAGGTCAGCCATGATTTGCTTGGCAGCCTTGGTCTCCGGGTCATCCTGCCCGGTCCAGGCCATCTCGCCGATTCCATTGGCGTTGTCGGCGATGGGGCCGAATGAATCCATTGCCACATTGTTTCCAGTCAGTGTAAGCATGCCGATACCGGTCATGGCGACACCGTACAAGATGAAGGTAACCTGGTTTGTTTCAGTTCCAGAAAAAAGAAGTATCGAGGCGAAAATTGCAATAGCAATGGTAACGATTGCCCAAACTGACGATTCGTAACCAACCGCTACACCTTGAAGAATAAGCGTTGCCGGTCCCGTATCAGCCGATTTCTTTATGCTCTTCACGGGATTGGCATGGCTTCCTGTAAAGTGCTCGGTTAACCGGTCTATCAGGATGGCCAACAAAACACCAACCGTAGTCGCAAGGAACGGCCGCCACCATCCGCCAGGAACATCTTGCATGTAGAAGTAGGCCACCAACCCGAAGAAGAAGATAGACATTGCCGCTGAGGAAAGGAAGCCTTTAAATATCGCCTTCATGGCGTCTCCAGACTTACCCGGCCCACTACGAACAATGTATGTTCCGATAATCGAAGAAATAACCCCGATGCCACGCACCAGCAGAGGGAAGATAATCCACTGAACGTCTCCCGTAATAGCCATCAGTGCCAACCCCAAAATCAATGCTGAAACGATGGTCACCTCGTAGGACTCGAATATGTCCGAAGCCATGCCAGCGCAGTCTCCTACGTTATCGCCAACAAGATCGGCCACTACGGCCGGATTTCTAGGGTCATCTTCTGGTATTCCTGCTTCTACCTTTCCGACCAGATCCGCACCTACATCGGCAGCTTTGGTAAAAATACCGCCACCTACTCGCATAAATAGGGCTATGAGCGTACCGCCGAAGCCAAATCCTAGCAGTGCGTCTGGCGCTGCCGGGCCCAAGAAGATGAAAATAATGGTTCCTCCAAATAGACCTAGGCCGTCGGTCAGCATACCGGTGATTGTTCCCGTACGATAGGCGATTCGCAAAGATTCACCAAAGGATCGACGAGAAGCCGATGCCACGCGTACGTTCCCTTGGACTGCCATTCGCATACCCAGTTGTCCGACCGTCATGCTGAAGAGAGCCCCCATGACAAACGCGGCCGCCCTGGAGACACCGACAATAATCTTAATGGTATCTTCGTCCAAGCTCGCGAAGCGGTGTAATGCCTCTGGAGAAGGTGGAACGATAAACACACTTAAAAACAAGACGATAGTCAGGATTGCTACGAGAGGCAGAATGCGTCTTGCCTGACTGCTTAAATAGGCATCAGCCCCTGTCTTGATTGCCCCCCATATTTCCTGCATCTTAAGCGTGCCCTTATCATAGCGTAAGATTTGACTCCGCAGGAATACTGCGTATAGAAGTCCGAGGATGGCTACTGCCAAAACGCCCCAGATCGCAATTGTCTCATAGACCGTCAGATCAAGTACACGCATATTTCAACTCGCTCCACAACATTTACTATGACGAACAGGTCAACGACAAAGCTGCTCGCGTACCACGACTAGATATGAGAATATTCAAGATGGATTAACTGGGAAATC
>JAUVOB010000422.1 GCA_030599405.1 Chloroflexota bacterium
CTCGAAATTTTAAAACGAATTGTCAATTAACTCAAATTGCTTATCCGCCGTGGGTGATGGTAACATAGTCCGGTCTGCAATCTACTGACGTACAGACCGTGGTCGACCAGGACAAACAACGCACCTAACCAGTGATTCTGAAGGCGCCGGAGTATCCAAAAGAGAACGGCGAAGAATGCCAGCGATATTGATTCATGTGAGGAGTTCAACCCATGAAGTTGGCGGACATCGCGCAGGCCATTTCATCGCCAAGCAGTATAAGAAACCGGTCATTGGTCTATACCTGCTAAAGTGATCCTCTTTGCTTGTACAAGATACAAGGGGTAAATTAGGATATGGAGATTCCGCCGGCGTTCTTGCTACTCCTTGTCTTAGCTTTGATATTTGGTTTCCTGGACGGTTTTCACAACAGCGCCAATGTTGTGGCCACGGTAATAGCTTCAAGAGCCATGCGGCCGCGCCAGAGCCTAACGATGGCGGCGATTGCCGAGTTCGTAGGTCCGTTTCTCTTTGGAGTCGCGGTGGCCAAGACCATTGGGGCCGATCTTATTGATACCGATGCCGTCACAGTTCCAGTTGTCATGGCAGCGATTCTGGCGGCCATAGCCTGGAAAATAATTACCTGGTGGCCGGGAATTCCGTCGAGTTCTTCGCACTCCTTGTTCGGTGGTTTGATTGGCGCGGTGATTGTCGCCAGCGGCGTCACGGCGCTTCAGCCCGAGGGCGTGATGAAGATCATCCTCGCATTATTGCTGTCGCCGATAGTGGGATTTGTCGGCGGTTACCTGGTTATGATTGTAACGCTTCACCTCACCCGAAATTCAACACCCGCGATCAACAAGCTGTTTAAGCGAGGGCAACTATTCACCTCGGTAGGGCTGGCCTTGAGCCATGGCAGCAATAACGCTCAGAAGGTTATGGGCATCATCGTCCTGGGTATGGTTAGCACGGGATTATCAGATACCTTCGTCACACCTCTATGGGTAATCGCTCTCGCAGCCGGTGCGATGGCCTTAGGGACCCTATTTGGAGGTCAAAGGATGATCAAGACACTCGGCGCCAGATTCTATAAAATCCGACCGGTTCATGGGTTTTCTTCCCAGGCTACCTCTGCTACGACGGTTTTAGGTGCATCCCTTCTGGGGGGACCGGTCAGCACGACCCAAGTTGTGAGTTCATCCATCGTTGGCGTTGGGGCCGCGGAAAGACCAAGCAAAGTTCGCTGGGGCGTCTTTTCGGAGATAGGATTAGCATGGTTACTAACCATTCCGGCAACGGCTTTGATCGCCGCTATCTTGTATGTACCTTTGGAATACCTGATGGAACTGATAGGCTGAGAAAGTGAGGCTCTTAACGATGCGGTCATTATTCTCAACCAGAAGATACGGAGGGTTCTATGCGTTGGATTCGTGGTCTTTTCAAACCTCGACAGGATCGCTTCTTGGAACTGCTTACCCAGCAAGCTGAGTACGCCGTCGAAGCGAATGATCTGTTACTAAAATACTTGAAAAAGCCCCAGGAAAAACAAGCTGGCCGTGTCCGCCAGATCGAGAAGGATGCGGACGAAGTAAGGCGAATCTTGGTTGATGAATTGAACCGGACCTTCGTCACCCCAATGGATCGCGAGGATATACACGCTCTCTCGCGCAACTTGGACGACGTGGTTGATTATGCCTACTCGACAACTGAAGAGATGGAAATCCTGGGCATTGTGCCAAATGATTACTTAATGAGAATGGCTACGTTGCTTCGTGACGCGGCCGTCGAGCTGCATCTGGGCGTTCTGAGGTTAGACGATCATCCTGGAGTGACCAGCGAACACGCTCAGAGAGCGAAAGCCCTGGAGAACCGGGTAGAGCGGGTTTATCGTGAGGCCCTGGCCGATCTTTTTACCGCTCCGGAGGAGATCGAGCAGATCGTAGAGATCCTAAAACTGCGCGAGGTGTACAGGCATCTCAGTAATGCGGCCGACCGTGGTGATGAGGCTGCCAACCACATGAGCGATATCGTGGTGAAAATGACATGATGTTATGTTAAGTAGTTAGTCGCCAGGCCATCAAGCGCAGGCCATCTTACGGTATTCTCAACGCAGCCGAGGTCTGAAGCTCACTCTTCTTTAATTTCATGAGGACCTTGTTGGCCTCTCCCAGGGAATACACTTCGACCTCGCTCCTGACGGGAATCTCCGACGCCAGTTGGAGAAACTCTTCTGCATCACTCCGTGTGAAATTAGCGACGCTCCTTAGTACACGTTCTTCATAGATCAGTC
>JAUVOB010000269.1 GCA_030599405.1 Chloroflexota bacterium
GCCATGTCGCCGAGAGGTTGGCAAGAAGGGGAGACCAGGTAGTTGGAGTCGATAATTTCAACGACTATTATAGCCCCTCGAAAAAACGCGCGAACGAGCAGCGGCTAGAGGTCTATCCCAATTTTAAGATGGTAGAGGCTGACATTTGTGACCGTTCTCGCATGTTGGCCCTCTTTGAGCAAGAACGATTCGAGGCCGTCGCCCATCTGGCTGCAATGGCAGGTGTCAGAAACGCCGTCAAGCGGCCGGAATTGTATGTTGAGGTTGACTACGTCGGTACACAGCACCTCATGGACGGATCTCGTTTTAATGAGGTGCGAAATTTTATAATGGCCTCTACGTCATCTGTTTATGGGAACACCAAGGCTATCCCATTCCGGGAATCCGATCCCTGTATCGAACCTCTACAACCTTATGCGGCCGCCAAGCGGGCGGCTGAAATCCTCGGGTATTCTTATCATTATCTCTTCGGCCTTAATTTCACATCGCTGCGATTGTTCACCGTCTATGGTCCTTTTGGTCGCCCTGACCAGATGGCCTTTCTTGTCGCTGAGAGCATAACCAAGGGCACTCAGATACCTATGTACGAGGCTGGAGAAATGTTTCGCGACTGGACTTATATCGACGATATAGTGGATGGTTTTATTGCCGCCTTAGACAAGCCTCTTGGATATGAGATCCTCAATCTCGGTCGAGGTATGCCAACGAAGCTGAAAGATTTTGTTACCCTCATCGAGGAACTGGCCCAGGGCAAAGCCGACGTGATCGACAGGCCGAAGCCTGATGCCGATGTGATAACCACCTTCGCCGATATTAGCAAAGCACAGCGGTTGTTGGGTTTCACTCCAAAAACGTCTGTCGAAGAAGGAGTCATTTCATTCTGGAACTGGTACAAAGCTGGGATCTGACCAGGCTACCATTAGCACGCTGGGAACCAGAGCTCCTAATAGTCAAACGCCGAATTACACATTCGCTCAAGGTACTATTCGTTTCAGCATAAGAATCCGCGATTTGACCCGTTCTTCCAGACCTAGATCCGCAAAGAGCCAGGCAACCGCTTCATGATGCTGGCTACTTCCAAGATACACCTCAATTGTTGACCGTATAACTCCTAGAGCGTCCAGCGTCGACGCGATTACTTCCCGAGCAACCCGATTCCCCCACTGATCGGGCCTTAGGACCAGCTTGATCTTGAGGCTATCTTCTTTCCTCTCACACAAGATGCACCCGACTTCATCGTTCGCCACCAGGCAGCGATAGAACTCTCCAGTTGGTGATGGAACTGAGACAAGATCACCGATAATTCGAGATGCCCAGGCATCTCCTTCAACACGCTCGACCTCAAGATACCGGGTAAAGAGACGGCTTCCACGATATGATGAAAGCCGTTCGACACCAACGTCCCCATTCGCCTCCAACCTCTTGATATCGTGGGCCATACCTGCATAAAAACAAGGATGGAAAGCGATGTAGCCTAATGTCTCGTATAGGCTTTCGGCAGCGACATTTCCATCGTCCACCTGAAGAGCCATCCACTGGCGTCTATTTTTCCGAGTTTCGGACTCGAGGTGTTCCATCAGCAAGCAACCAATACTCTGACGACGATAGGAACGTCGGACACTAACATTGAAGACATACCCGCATCGTTTGCTCAGTTTCAGGTAAGCGCATCCAATCATTTCCCCTCTGTACACCGCCTTAAAACCTGATCCGGCTAAAAGGAGATTAATTGGTAGCAAGACATTGCTAACCCAGAAACCTAGAGGGCTGGATACAAGGCGCGTAAATTGCCGGTCAGCGCCGGTCATATTCTCATGCGTCATCCTGGTAACAGCGCCTAAATCCCTGAATCGGATCGAAGCAATCTCGATCTGTTGTTCTGTCATTCGTATGATTCTAGCACCGGGCACGATGGCTGAACAACGGTGGGCTTGGTACAATGTGAAGTATGTGTTCGATGGATCATCGAGGATACCAGTGACCTTACCCCCTTTTCACCTTGTTGCGGCAGAAGATGAGTGGCAGGCGTGCCTGGCAGATATCAAGAATCACTCTCGCCTGGCGATCGATCTTGAATCCAATAGCCTCTATTCCTACCGAGAGGAAGTTTGCCTGATCCAACTGTCTACATCCGAGAGGGATTATATTATAGATCCAATTGCCGGTTCGGATCTATTCGGGCTTGGCCAAATCATTCAAGATCCATCCATAGAAAAGGTGCTCCATGCTGCCGAGTACGATTGCATCTTGCTCAGACGTCAATATGGATGGAAGCTGGAAAATCTCTTTGACACAATGTGGGCAGCCCGGATATTGGGATATGCTAGATATGGGCTGGCGAACGTCCTGGAAGATGCCTACGGTGTTAAGCTCAACAAGAAACACCAGAAAGCGAATTGGTGTAGACGGCCGTTGTCAACGGCTCAATTAATCTACGCCCAGATGGATACTCACTTTCTTCTCCAGCTACGTGATGATCTTGCCGAAGAACTGGAAGAGGCTGGCCGCTTAAAGGAAGCCCGCGAGATCTTCGCGGAACAAACACATGTTCGTTCAGCTAATAAGACCTTCGATCCCCACGGATTCTGGACCATCAATGGGGTAAAAAACCTATCGCCCGAGCAACAAGCGGTTGTTAGAGCTCTCTACCTTTATAGAGACGAACAAGCCAAACGTCAGGACCGGCCGCATTTCAAGATCTTTGGCGACCAGACGATCATTGAACTGGCTCGAATAGCACCCAAACACGTAGGGGAGATTGAGGGTCTTCACGGCATGTCCAGAGGTCAGATTCGGCGGTACGGTCAGAAGCTGGTGAGAATTATCCGACGCGCCCAAAATGATCCAGCACCAAAAAGACCGAAGAGAAACTCCAGACGGCCGCCGGAGGTAGTTAGCTCCCGATACGAGCGTCTTCATCTCTGGCGAAAAGAAAGCGCCCGAACTCGTGGAGTCGAATCGGACGTTATCGTCAGCCGCGACGCTTTGTGGGAATTAGCCAGAGCGAATCCAGGCTGCGAGGCTGATCTCTCGAGCATCGATGGTCTCGGTCCATGGCGTCGTGCAACTTATGGAGAGGATATCCTTAAAGTGTTAGCTGGCATCTAAACCCATCCCTTCGCCCATCGCCGAATAACGATATCGAGACACTCCACCAATCATTAAGCTAGAGCATCTGTGAGAGTTCGACTATGAAGATTCAATTTCATGGAGCCGTTCGCACCGTTACAGGTTCACAGCACCTGATCACCGTCAACGGAAAAAACATTCTGCTCGACTGTGGGCTGTATCAGGGCAGCCGGAAGAAGACCTACGAGGTAAATCAACATTTGCCATATGACGCGGCGGCAATAGATGTCCTGATTCTGTCTCATGCCCATATAGATCACAGCGGCAATGTGCCTAACCTGGTAAAGAGCGGATTTAGCGGCGACATCATCTGTACCTATGCCACTCGGGATCTGTGCGCCATCATGCTGCGTGACAGCGCGAAAATACTGCAGTACGACA
>JAUVOB010000315.1 GCA_030599405.1 Chloroflexota bacterium
ACCTGCAGGGCACCCGGCGCGATGGAGTCTGCAAATCGGCCCATCGTCTTCTCGGTCCATCCGGCAAAAGATGAGGCAACGTCAGTGATCGACGTTTGGCCTGGGGAGGATGTCCGGGATGCAGAAGGCATCGAGATCCGATCGCTGCTATGAAAGGGTCGAATCCAAACCGGACGGTAATGGTAATTCGGTGCCCTGAAAACAGTCGGGTAATCGTCGTCTAGCAGCAGCCACTGGAGATTTGAATCCAGATATCTTTCCCTCTCCGGAATATCTCCAATTTTACTGGCCTGTTCGATCGCTTTCTTTATGATCGCCCGATAGTAATCTCGGGTGTCGGAGAGATCAAAGCCTTTCATCCGGCTAGCGGTATGCTTAATAAGGCCCTTCATCGGCCGGCTAAAATCGATCTTGTATACCGGTGAACCTGCCTGTTTCTCCAGTAAATCTACGAATCTATGCTCATAGAGCCGGACAACTACGCCAAGGTTCTGGGCAACTTGAAGCCTATGAGCTCGGCGCTCATCACGATCCGAAAGGAGACTCTGAAACTCTGGAGTGATCTCGAGTTCTAGAGGATCGGCGGCTATCTGCTTGAAAATCCCTTTCTCCAGTAGACCGAATACAATAAGCGTCAGAATCTTATTCAAGGGCAATTCCAATACAACGGCCGCCTCTGGGGCAGTTAACCCGCGCTTAATACCTCCACCTTCGACTTGTACTACCGCCGGGAAGTAACGGGGTTTTCGCCTTGAAAGGATCCACTCCACCAAGACGACTAGAACGACAGCCAGCGGAAGTAATATGAGCTGGAAGAGAGGATTTGTAAGAAGGAGGAAGGCCACCCCAAAACCAAGGATAACCAGGAGGACGATGCCGGTACCGCCTGTAAAACGCATATAGGCCAGTCCAAGAAGAATTAAGGTTAAAACACCCAGGATAACCCGTATGCCCTGATGATCGTTAAGCCACTCTACAGCGATGTCAATTGGGCTTTGTTCAATTACGTTCAGCATCCCTCGCTTAGGGAAAGAAAGGCCGACTAGATGTTCCTCGGAGGGCACTCCGTTTTCCCACCGCCACGAAGCTACAGAGTGATCTTCGAAGTTTATCTTGTCTGTAAATGGCACATGCTGATAGAGGAGTTCGCTCTCGTCAATACCTGGTAACACATGAATAGCTACCCAAATGTCGCTTGTCCCAGAGACGCCCGCCGGATCAAACCAGGTGGGACTGATCCGAAAGGAGGCGTATTCAGCGTCGGTCGTATCCTGGTATACCATCTCCGGCATTGTGAATTCGAAGTGTAGGGCAGACGTTTCTCCTGCAGGAATTGGTCTATCTTGCAAATGAATTTCGACGCCGGTATCCAGGACCTCGGAATGGCGAATATCGGTTAGGACCGCCCCATCTATTGAAGCGTTCATGTTGCCTAAGTCGTAATTTTCGTCAGGTGTGCCGATGTCAATTATCCTGATCGGTTCACCAGAAGGATTATTGGTGAATGTGATATCGTAAACGATGTGGGCGCTTCCATCAGGTTGGATGTAAACCTGCATCCTTAATTCTGGAACCGTGTAGTAATATGATTGCGCCTGTATCGAGAATACTGGGATGAGAAGAAGCACGAATAGAAGCAGCAAAAAGAGTATGGACCGGGGTGAGAAGTATCCAACTACTTTCACCCGGAGATTTTCAAGCCAATTATTCTCACGCAAACTTTCTTGATACATCTATTCGACTCCTGCCATTCGCGACCAGCCGCTAACTTCGCGGGGGCAGTCGGTTGCGCAAATAGCCAGACCTGGACATTCTTCGCATCTAGTCGGCATTTCCACTCGCTCCCGATAACGACGGAAAGATGGGTGGTTCCAAATACTCTCCCATTCGTCGAGAAGAATATTCCCGGCGGATTCGTAGGGTCCTCTCGCAGGTATCACCTCTCCTCCTGGTTCAATTCTTACAGATAAGTCATCCGAACATCGGGCTCCCATTTGAACCTGCTCTTCAAGGCTTATGTTTAGGTTTCGCCATAGTGTGGGTTGCCAGACGTACCTGACATCGGATTCGCTGGCCCATTCTTCAACCAGGTCCGCTATTTGAGGTAATGCGGAGGCTGATAATGCGCCGCTGTCCTCTCCGTTATGCGTGTCATCAGGCAAGGCGATGGCGAAGAAATTAACGTTTGAAATATCCATGTGCCTAAGCGAGAATAGCGTGTCGCCGAGCGCGCCAACAGTAGAGAAGACCAGGGGGATTTCAGCCACTCGGGTCACTTCAAGTTCTCTGATATCCGCAAAGAGCGGTTCTACCGATCGGTAGTCTCCTGAACCCAGCAAGCCATCATGGATCTGTTCGTCGGCCGATGCATAGAATAGCGAGATGTAATCGGCGCCGGCATATGCCAGATCCCTGGCGACGCCAGGCACGCTGAGATCCTTAGCCCTACCCCTGACCCCAGCGATCATGCCCAAATCCTCGGCCCTTTCGACCGATCTGACGAGATGCTTTGCCTCGGACCCTTTGCCAAACACGAAGGTGACATGGGGTATCCCAACATCCCAGAGGCGATCAAGGATCTTTGTTATTTCCGAAGCAGTGGCCATTGAAATATCAGCCCGCATAGGGGCCATCAAGCAGGCCGCGTAAGATGACACGACCGAATCATCAAGATTAAAGATGGGGTAGTTATCCCCCGGCAGAGAAAGATCTGAGATTATCACCGCCACCCGATCGATGTCGTGCTCTATTTTTTCGTGAGAAGCGCCCCGGAAGCTCTTCTTAACAGCCGTGATGATGTCGTTCGGGCTGTCTCCGTCAAGCAGTCCCTTGGCGATCATCGCCCCGGACGGGGATAGACGGGCAGCAACGGTGGCATTCACTAAGAGATTACCCTGACCGTCAGGGTCGATTCGAAGATGGAACCTCGTGTAGGTTCCGCTATCATCACGTGAGTAGTGGTAGATTCCGGGTTGTAGGCTAGGCGACAGTGGGGCAGGACGGGCTATTAGCCAACTGGGCAAGTCGTTCTTTTTCATCAGGTTCATGATCTGTTTACTCCACGATCCGAAATCATTTGTTCTATTGTCCAGCTAAACATTTTCAACGCGCCTAGCACCGGCTCATACCTTGAATATCTGTGTTCTCTATTGCCAGC
>JAUVOB010000131.1 GCA_030599405.1 Chloroflexota bacterium
ACTCTCGATTTGCTCGTTGGTCTTGCCGGTTAACAATTGCAGGCTGTTAAGCGCCGGCCCTGTGCCGCCACTGCCGTTTTCACCATGGCAGGCGGAACAGGTGGTGTTGAATATTCGCTCCCCTAAGGCCAATACCTCTTCAGGATTATCGAGATCGACGTGGATAGGTTCCGGCGGCGTCAGTGCCAAGCCCTGTCCTTCGATCACATCCCAATTCTGCAAGAAGGCGACCAACGATTCAATCTCGGCCGGCTCAAGCGCGTTGACCCAACCGATCATCAATGTACCGGGAACACCTTCCACGATGGTTCGGATTAGCTCATCCGTTTCGGTGGCACGCACTTCCGGGTTGTTTAGACTGACGCCTAGATCTGATCCTTCTCCGTTGATCCCGTGACAGATAGTACAATTGTTGGCATAGGTCTGCATACCCTCAGCCCACTGATTTCCCTCAGGGCTTAAGGCGGCTATCTCTTCAAGGAAATCCTCGTCGACATCTGGCACTGGCAACGTTGGCGGTATCAACCCTTGCTCCGCTGCCAGTTCCCTTACTTGTGACCAGTCTACGTACCGGACCAGAGCCACCAGTTCGTCTACCTGATAATCGTTGAAGACACCTCCCTCTTCGCTGTGCCAGCCGGTCATGGTAGTACCATATCGACCACGAGCGATGGTCTTGAAGAGAGAATCATAATCAGCCGTTTGTAGAGCGGGATTATCCAGGCCGGGTACCGCCCCGATACCTTCCCCGGCCGCGCCATGACAAACGGCGCAGTTTTCGACGTACATGACGGCCGCATCAGACACGAATTCCTTGCGCAAAGTTTCTTGGGCCTGCGCCATTCTATCTGGTTCCGTCAGTACGTAGATCGGGAGAATCACTACCAGGATTAAGAGTGCCAGAACACTAGTTACTTTATATCCGTTCATTTTCAATCCTTAAGCGTAGACAAGCTGGTTCTGGGTAAAGGTATCCCGAGCTTGTGAGTGCCCAGTGTCTACCAGCACCTGGCCATTAACTATGGTCACTGGAAAGGTGTCCAGGGCCTTGGGTGCCGGTGGGTTTTCGACATCTCCGTGGAAGTCAAAGCTGGAAGCATGACAGGGACAGAAGAAGCGGCTTTTATCAGCCTCCCAGGTCACTGAACAGCCTAAATGAGTGCAGCGTTGATAAAGAGCCAGGAATCCACCATCTTGAGAGCGGACGAGGAAAAAGCGACCGTCGGGAAATTGAACAACCGAGCCTGCAGGAAAACTTTCGGCCGGTCCGGCGATTACTTCCGTGCCAAATTCCCCTTCCAGGCTTCGGGGTTTCATAAAGAAAAGGCTAGCGCCACCGACTTCTAGGATCGCCAAAGCACTCAGAGTGCCTATGCCTAACTTCATAAAATCGCGACGAGATAGCTGGCGATTATCACTCTTCTTCTGAGCGTCATGTTGCTCTTTCCGTTGACGTTCCATCTCTACTCCTTGATAGGTTGCTGATATTACGATGTGCGATGCGTTACCTTTAAGCCTTGCACCTAATCCGTAGATCAATAGGGAAAAATCAGAGCCATATTCGGGCCCCTGAAGAAGATGCCGATGATGGTCAGAAGCACAAAGCCAACAATCACAAACGAAAAGAGCCCCACCAGAGCCTCACTACGATTGGCTCTGGCTACGATGCGCATGCTGGTATAGATTCCCAACAATCCAGCCAGCGTCAGAAGCAGGGGGACGAGGCCATTTGACACGAGCGTGGGCCATGATGGCAACAACGCGGGAAAATCTATCCAATACTCATCGAGTAATACTAGCAATGGCACCAATGCCGTGGCGAAAAATGCTCCTGCCAGGGCCATTAGCTTGCCAATCGTGGAGCGAAAGTACACGCCGATATCCCCTTCCTCCTTATCCCAGTAAGGGATTAGGACGATGGCAGATAACACAATCCCAGGTAGGATCATTGCCGCCAGCGGGTGCATATGTAACAGAAGCTCCTGCAAGCCTAAAAAGTACCACGCGGCTTTTGCTGGATTGGGTGGATGGGTCGGATTGGCGAGTTCCTCCAGTGGCGCCGGGACAAACATCGCCCAAAGGGCTAGCACGGTAATCAAGGCGACGGCCACCACAAATTCGCGCTGTACCAGATGGGGGATAGTAGTTAGCCGCTCTACACGCTGCCTGCGTTTCCCATCTGCAGTTAGCGGTGGCGCGGGTTGGGAAATGCCGCCATCTTTACGCACTTTCCAGAAGTGATAGGACATGAGAAGCACAAGTAAGGCTGGCAAGACAGCCACATGAATGGCATAGAAATTGCGAAGCGCTCCTTGTCCTACCTCTGGCCCGGCCAGTAGAAAATTACTGATACTACCGCCCGCTCCTGGCACGTAGCTCAACAAACTCGTACCTACTGTGACCGCCCAATATGCCAGCTGATCCCAGGGGAGCAGGTATCCCGTGAAGTTGGATGCCACCACCAACAGGAGCAAGATGATACCTATCAACCAGTTGGCGGCTCGTCCCTTTTTATAGCCGCCGGTGTAGAAAACCCGGAGTAGATGTAAGAATACGGTGACGATTAGTAGGTTGGCCGACCAATGGTGGATCGACCGCACTAAAGAGCCGAAAAAGACCTGCGTTTCCATGAATTGAATGCTGGTATAGGCGCGCTCTACGCTGGCGTCGTAACGGAACATGAGCAGTACACCGGTAATTCCAAGTAATATTGCCAGTAGCGCAGATATACCCCCCAACCCCCATGTATAGGACCATCGGAGCGCCGCCGCAGGCACTTTTGTTGGATGAAGGTGTAGGACAAGGTTATTAGCAACAGCCCGCATTCGACTGCGATCATCGGGATGGGTCTTAGAGGTGTAGATTAACTTTTTTGTGAAGGAGGCTGACTTATGGTCAGACATATCGCAACTCCAATTACAAACGGCTGGCAATCCGGCTAGATAAATAATTGATAACTCAAACCCTTTGTTCTCGTGCAGAATGCGCAGTTAAACTCCAGAGCTGAGAGACGAATATGGGGAAAAGAAATATCTTGTGAAGATTCTCCGAGGCTATCGAACGGAGTGTCCGAAGAAATTCTCCGGACACTCGTGAATCATGGATGGCGGGTAGTTGTCTGTGGCCTAACTGTTCTGGCCTTTACCGTTTCCCCCGCCGCCGTTGCCTTGGCCGCCGCCGTTCCCTTGACCACCACCGCCTGCATTGCCGTTACCTCCGCCGTATCCAGAAGGAGAGCTGATTATCGCATCGTACACTTCCAGATCGAGGTGTTGAGGCTGGTAGATTTCTCCGGTTTGGCGTTCTAGTGTAGAGACAAACGCGCGTAGGTGATTCTCAGATCCAGATAAAAGGTTCTCATATACCCGGATGATGTCGGCTTTGTCAGTGTGAGCAAGCGCCTCCAGCAAGTCGAGGATGTCAATCTCCTCAATTGCTGCCCCAACAAGGAGGGCGTCGGACATTGATTGGCTGCCATCAGCTATTAGTTGGTCATGCAGGGCCTGGAGATCAGGATTGGTAAACACACCAACATCATTACTCCCGACCGGGTCTTCCAGTCCGTACCGGTCAAGCAGGGTTTTAATCGCATCAGTATGGGTTTGCTCGCTGCCGGCGATATTCTGAAAGAGTGGAAGCCCCCACTGATCGTAGAGGGTTAAGTACACATCGCGGGCTAATTTTTCCTCTTCTCGCATGAAGAGCAGATCTTCGATCTCGGCGTCGCTCAGTTCACCTGTGGCTACCTGGGCTGCACTATCGCTAAAGGCGACCTGGCGAACGGCTGGATACGCCCCGTCGTTCTGCTCAATCGCGTCGACTTGAACTCTGTCGATGAGAGTACTCTCTGCCAATTCAAGTGTATCTGGCTCCACAGACACTGCAACAGGCACTACGTCCGCCGTTGAGGGGGCTGTCGTGCATGCCGCTGATGCCACGAGTACAAGTAAACCAATGACCAGAAGATATCTGATTCTAGCGGGATTCAATTTTCGATACATGATTTTCCTCCACATATTGTGTTGTTTTTGTTCAATCGAGAACTCGTGGCCTTCAAATAGCACAAGCTGCTTTGTTTCTCACGAATTCTTTGTTCTTACGAAGGATAGGATAACCAACAGATGCGAAGAAAGTGTGAAGATAGGATGGATTATTTGTGAAATATTGTGTGTTTTTGTCTAATCATTTATTGAAAGTCATTTAGTGGAGCCAAAGTTGTCATTGAGTCTTCAAACGTGGTCCCGTACGGGATAACACTCCCATTTCTGGAGCAAGCCCGATATGATATTTTTGTGAAAGCGAGATTGATTGTTATGCGATGATTTATCTCGGGGCCTATTAGGTGAGAGAGCGATTCGGCCTGCACCAATATAGCTTGACAGTGCAAATGGTCTTCAGCTTCATGGTTCTGGTAATCCTGACGACTGTCGCGACTGGCTTCCCGGATGTATTCCTTATCCATAGCCAGATTCAGCGCCAAGCTTGGGCTCAACTAGACCAGGGCAGTAGAGAAACGCAAGCCCTGTACGCCACCTGGCAAGATGAAGCGACTGGGCCAGCAACGATAAACAGCCAGCGTCCTACTTCAACCGATTTGTTGAGCCAAAGGGGAGAAGAAGCCGCGCTGACTGAATACCTACAGACTTTAAAGCATGATACCGAGCAACTGAGCTTTGGATTTCCGGCTCGCCAATCCTTTGGCGCCATTTCCGGAAGTCTGTCCTTTGAGGCAAGCAATCCGAACAGTGATGAAGACCAAACCGCTAAAATTGAAGGGGTTTTCTGGACGGTCTTTGGAGCGATTCAGCGACCCTCGGGCTCTGGCTCTAACCCCGCCTTGTGAAGCCTTACCTGCAGCATCTCAACATGCTCTTCTATGAGGACAAGCCAGCGCTTAAAGTCATGACCTCTTGATTCATGTTTCATTTCAACGAAATTATCATCAATCTTGAGGAAACCGATTCACCTTCGAACGAATGTCAAATGGGGCCATGCAATATGGTGGGCTCGTTTATTCTGGGAAAAGGGGCCAGAAGATCGGGAGGAAGATCATCGACACGATGAACAGGATGATTGTCAACAGCGCACCCACTCGAGCGTAATCGGTGAATTTATATCCGCCAGGTCCAAACACGAGTATATTCGCTTTATGGCCTACCGGCGAAAGGAAACTGGTGGCGGCGCCAATTACTACCGCCATGGTAAACGTCTTGTAGTTGGCACCGAGACTAAAGGCGGTATCAAGGGCTATCGGCGTGATCAACACAATGGCGGCCGCGTTGGACATTGGCTGGGTAATGATGGCGGCCAGCAGGTAGATCCCCCCTAGGGTCGCTATAGGACCATAGGGTCCGAATGCGTCCAGCATAATATCCGCAAGGAAATTCGCCGTACCGGTTAACTCCATGGCCAATCCCAAGGGGAGCATCCCAGCCACGAGGAAGACCGTCCGCCAGTCCACAGCTTCATATGCTTCTGCAATAG
>JAUVOB010000155.1 GCA_030599405.1 Chloroflexota bacterium
ATAATGCCTGACAACCATGTGCGAATGGAAAATGATATCGAACCGTCCACACGCATTCTGGGTATCGAAACGTCTTGTGACGAGACCGCTGCCGCGATAATTGAGGACGGCCGTCATATCCTGAGCAACATTATCGCCAGCCAAACCGATCTTCATGCTCGTTTTGGCGGTATTTTTCCTGAGGTTGCGTCGAGGAAACACATTGAGGTCGTCCATGCCGTGGTTGACAAGGCTCTTTATGGGGCCCATCTCGGTATAGAAGACCTTGACTGTATTGCGGTTACATACGGACCTGGTCTTGTAGGTTCGCTGCTTGTAGGTGTAAATGTGGCCAAAGGGTTGGCTCTCGGCCGAAGAAAGCCACTCCTCGGAATAAACCACCTAGAGGGACATGTTTATTCACTATGGCTAACCAAGGAAGAGGCTGAGATTGAATTCCCGGTGATTGTGCTCATTGTTAGTGGCGGTCATACAGAGATGTACTTGATGGAAGGTCATTTGAAGTACCGTCACCTAGGCGGAACCCTCGATGATGCAGCGGGTGAGGCTTTTGACAAGGTTGGTAGGCTTCTTGGTTTGCCCTATCCGGGAGGTCCTCCCATTGAGGCAACCGCCGAAACTGGCAATCCATCTGCCTTCAAATTCCCTAGGGCCGTCATGAAGCAGGGCTACGATTTTAGCTTTAGCGGATTAAAGACAGCCGTCTATCGTGAAACGAATCGTTACGATAGCGGTAGGATGCCAGTAGAGGATCTCGCTGCAAGCTTTCAGGAAGCTGTGGTTGACGCATTAGTGACGAAGACTGTCAGGGCCGTCGACGAATATGAGGCGAAGGCAGTTCACCTAACTGGAGGGGTGTCGGCAAATCGCACGCTGCAAAGAGCGATGAAAAAACGCAATGAGGTCCCGGTCCGAGTCCCGCCAAGTGAGCTCTGTACGGATAACGCAGCAATGATCGCAGCTGCAGCCCATTGGCATTTCATTCGCGGCGACCGAGATTCACTGGACCTAGATGTGATACCCAGTCTGCGGCTATAACCCACCGCTGCATTCATCCCGAAACACACAACCCTACTCAAGCCCCAGATGATAACAACTGCTGTGGATTAATGATGAGTGAACAAATATCGAGTAGACAGTGGGAATCTGGCCTTGAGAGCATTGCCAGTGCCTTTTCACACGCCCTATCTACCCAGAGGGCGGCGCTGATGCCCTATTTTACGTTGGGCTATCCGGATCCCGAGACTTCTCTCGACGTAATAGAGGCTATCGCCCCTTTTAGTGATCTGATTGAGCTTGGCGTTCCATTTAGCGATCCGATTGCGGATGGCCCAACCATCCAGAGAAGCACGCAACAAGCGATTGAAGCTGGGATTACGACGACCGTCTGCCTTGAAATGGTCCGTGAATTGAGGTCCAGAGATGTACGAGTGCCGCTACTGTTGATGGGATACTATAATCCGATCTTGGCATACGGAGAGGAACGCTACATTATCGATCTCGCGGACGCTGGCGCAGACGGCCTTATTGTCCCAGATTTACCTCCAGAGGAAGCGGACAACTTGCGAAATCGGTCGATGGAATCTGGACTAGCCCTGATAAACTTTGTCGCACCTACGAGCAATATGGAACGGATCCAGTTGATTATCTCGAAGGCGAGTGGCTTCATATACATGGTTAGCGTAACAGGCGTTACAGGAGCACGTAGACAGCTATCGGCCGAGTTATCTAATTTCGTTTCAGATATAAAAGCTCAGACAGATCTACCCGTTGCGGTTGGATTTGGTATTAGCTCGGCCGATCAGGCTGCAAGCATTGGCGAATTTGCCGATGGCGTCATCGTCGGCAGTGCACTGATCAACGCCGTCGACGAAGCTGAAGACAAGCCGGCGGCTGGGTTAACCTTCGTATCGCAACTTCGAAAGGCGCTCGAATTGTAGACTGGAGCCGGCAATCGAATCTGGTGGGCTTGCTCACAGTTATTTCCCGAGCTTCGATTATTCTTAATTGCTGTTAGCATCACACGTATCACGCTATAGTGCACGTGATCTGGATGACCTGGACGCAGGATCTGGATTCTATTCCAGATTGAAGAGAACTTATGACTAATAGACTGGCCAACGAGAGCAGCCCTTACCTGTTGCAGCACGCGGAGAATCCAGTTGATTGGTTCCCATGGGACCGGGAAGCTCTTGCTCTGGCTCGCGAGCTGGATAAACCGATTCTGCTCAGCGTAGGATACGCCGCCTGTCACTGGTGCCATGTGATGGCCCATGAATCTTTTGAAGATCCCGAAACAGCGTCCTTGATGAACGACTACTTCGTCAACATTAAGGTAGACCGGGAAGAGCGGCCCGATATCGATCGCATTTATATGAATGCAGTTGTGGCGATGACCGGGCAAGGGGGTTGGCCGATGACGGTTGCACTCACACCTGAGGGCGAACCGTTTTTCGGAGGAACTTACTTTCCACCAATGCCTCGACACGGATTGCCAAGCTTTAAGCAGGTGCTACATAGCCTTGCTGATGCCTGGAAGAGTCGTCGTGACCAAGTATTGGATTCAGCCTCCGGCATTGTCGATCACATCGGTTCAACGATGGCCTTGGGAACTGGTGAGCCGAATTTGGACGAGTCGGTATTGGAAAAGGCGTTTACAGGCATCAGGCACAGTTTCGACGAACGCCATGGAGGTTTTGGTCAGGCACCCAAGTTTCCCCAGCCAATGACGCTTGAGTATTTGCTCAGGTACTACTTGCGCAGTGGAGATAACCAATCACTTTTCATGGTCGAGCGAACGCTGGAGAGGATGGCGAAGGGAGGTATCTTCGATCATTTAAGGGGCGGCTTTGCTCGATATTCTACCGATAACACTTGGCTGGTTCCCCACTTTGAGAAAATGCTCTACGACAATGCGCTACTAGCACGCGTCTATTTACACGCCTGGAAGGTAACCGGTCGCCCCCTCTTTAGACGAGTTGTAGAGGACACTTTGGATTGGCTATTAGCCGAAATGCAAGATGAGGGAGGAGGCTTCTATAGTAGCCTTGACGCAGACAGTGAGGGCGTTGAGGGTAAATATTATGTGTGGTCCGCCAGCGAAATCCAGGATGTGTTGGGAGACGACGCCGATCTTTTCATGCAGCTTTATGGCGTTACACAGGGAGGAAACTGGGAAGGGGCCAACATTTTACATGGACCGAATAATCTCTCTCAGCTTGATGTTGATTTAGAGGATGCCGTCAGCCTAATTACTAAGGCCAAAGAGAAGTTGGCAGGTGCTCGTGAATCTCGTGTTAGGCCAGGCCTGGATGACAAAGTACTGACTTCATGGAACGGACTTGTGCTTGCGGCCATTGCGGAAGCGGGAAGGGAACTGAAGAACGAAGTCTACATCGAGGCTGCCGTTCGAAATGCCGAGTTTATCCATGAAAACCTGCGACAGCCTGACGGAAGACTTTTACGGACCTGGAAAGCAGGTCATGGGGCAAAGATAGCTGGGTTTCTAGAAGATTACGCTTTCTTGGCCGATGGCTTGTTGTCTCTGTACCAAAGCACATTTGACGATCGGTGGTTCGCATGGGGCCAGGAATTAACAGACCATATGTTAACCCATTTCGTGGATTCAGAAGGTGTCGGCTTCTTTGATACGCCTGATGATCACGAGCAACTGATCAGCCGGCCTCGAGAAACCCAGGATAATGCGATCCCAAGCGGGAATGCAGTTGCTGTGAGTGTGTTGTTACAGCTGTATCTCTACGAGGGCAATGGACTTTATTGGGATACGGCACTAGCAGCTTTGTCTTCGATGCAATCCATGATGTCTCAGTACCCACTCGGCTTCGGTCACTGGCTGGGGGCTACATCATTTGCCCTTGGAGAGTTGCTCGAAATTGCTATCGTTGGCGATCATTTAGCGGATGATACGAAGGAACTCCTTGAGGTTGTCTTCTCCCAGTACCGGCCGAACGTAGTCACGGCCGTCGGTAGCGCGGATAGTCCGGTGCCGTTACTCAACGGAAGAAAACGAATAGAGGAAAAGGCTACAGCGTACGTTTGTCATCATTTCGTGTGTGAAAGGCCCGTCACCACCCCAACAGAATTAAAGGCGCAAATTGACCCGTTAAGCGCGGAAACGAACAATGAACTGGTATAAGGTGGTTTTAGCGGCTCTAGTGACCATTATCGTCTTCCTGGCGGTAATTCCCTTCGTCTTTCGAGCTTCTATTCGTAATCGCTATAAACATCAGATTTACGAGGTCGGAGAGGCCCCTGATAGACCCGTAGCGATCGTTTTCGGGGCAGCTGTAAACAGGGGTGGGTGGCTCAGCACAGTGCTGCGGGACAGAATGGATACAGCAATCAGCTTGCATAAGAGCGGCATTGTCGGACAGATCATTGTCAGCGGTCATCAGGACGATCTTGGGTATGATGAGCCAGGTGCTATGCGAGCTTACGCCATCGCGCGCGGTATCCCGCCGTCAGCAGTGCAGATGGATACCGGAGGCGATAGGACCTACGATACCTGCTACCGCGCCCAACATAAATTTCAACTGGATTCAGTTTTGTTAGTCACGCAAGCTTTTCATCTTCCCCGGGCGCTATACACTTGTAATAACCTGGGCATCGAAGCAGTTGGTGTGCGTGCTGATATGCGAACATACCGGGGAGCTTCCTGGTACGAATTGCGGGAGACGGTCGCGACTCTCGTCGCCTTTGCGGATTTGTTTCGACGAGAAGCGCCCGATAATAGCGGCACGACAGCTTCAATAGAGTAAGGGGGCAATTCCTATGAGCCAGGTCGATTGGAATGCGTTGTTGAATGATTGCCTAGACTTCACCAGGCGTTTGATCCAAACGCCAAGCATGCCGTCGCTAGAGAAAGACATCGCCGGATTGGTTGCCGACGAGATGACCCGGCTCCACTTCGATGAGGTGTGGATAGACGACATTGGCAATGTCAGCGGTCGGATTTACGGCACAAACCGAAGTCTCGGCGCGCTCGTTTTAAACTGTCATCTCGACCACGTTGATCCCGGCGATCTGAGCCTTTGGCCATTTCCTCCTTATTG
>JAUVOB010000368.1 GCA_030599405.1 Chloroflexota bacterium
ATCCTCGCAACTGCGCTTATCATCTCCTGTTCGGAGAATCTTCCTGCAGACGAGCTATTGCCGACACTCGCACCTACCGCCGTTCCACTGGTCAGCGTACCCGTGAGGCCAACAACATTGAATACACCAACAGAGAGACCTATCTTACCGGCGACACCAACTCCCTGGCTGATTACTGAAACGCCAACCGAAAAAGCCAGGGACAACCGAGAGAGGACTCCCGAGGCTTCCGTATCTGACACGCCGCTGCCGACGATCGCTCCTCCCTCCGCAACCCCAACGCTCCCTCCACCTACGCCAACTCCGACTGAGTTGCCGCTTTCTCCAACGCCTGGTGCAACAACAAGGTCAGGTCCACTACCACCAGATGAACCCTGGCCTGAACCGACGCAACACCCATATCCCATATCCAATTATCCCCGTCATGGGGTAGCGGCAGCCTTCGGAGTAGGTGAAGGATCGGTAGCTAGAGCCGAGGAGTACATCTGGACTTATAGTTGGACTCCCTTTGTACCCACAGGCACTAGCCCTGTTCAACACGTCCCGATGTTGACGAGCGGCCCTTCAAACGGCTTACCGGCAAATGAGACCATCGCAGAAATGGATCGGCGTGCTGATCATGACTACTGGTTGGTTTTCAATGAATGCGAACAGCATTGGCAATGCGACGCGTCCCCCCAGGAAGCGGCTATCTTCTATCACGATGTAGTTGTGGCGACACTGTATGGTCAGGGAGCCGATCCGGATGCTAAGTTAATTGTAGGCGGGGTCAACTCCCATGCCTGTGGCCTCCAATGGCTCTCTGAATTCGTGACCCACTATGAGGCAAATTACGGCCCACTGCCTAGAGCAGGATGGCATTTCCATATATACCCGGAGATCCAACCTAATACGTGGCCAGAGAATTGTTCGGGTCAATGGGATTTCGACGACACTCTGTTTCATAGCCCGGACGAAGCCTTCAGTCTCTGGACGGACCGCGCTGCCGGTGTGTTAGCCTTTGTTCAGCAATACGGTCGCGTTGAAGATGAGATCTGGATAACCGAGATGGGTTGTCTAAACCATGGCTTTCATCAGGAGCAAAGGCCGGTTTGCCAGGAAAGTGGCTTCATGGCTTCTTACGCACCAAAGATCTTATCCTGGTTAAACAATGAAGGGAGATGGGTGACCAGGTACGCCTGGTACACAAATTGGGATACAAAGTATTGGAATGCGACGAAGCTTTTTTCTTCTATTGAGGGACCTTGGAAATACAGCAGTCTCGGTTGGTTCTTCTCCCAAGTTATTCCGGCCAGCAGTTCTTCATTGCCCAGCCAGTGATTTTGATTTGTGACCGTTTTGCGGCTCGGAACGATGGATAATATTCTCTATCAAATAGAAAAACCTACGTTGCTCCTTGATAGGAAGCGGGTTAAACGTAACATCGATAGAATGGTAGCGAAGGCCGACCGTAATGGAGTGGTATTAAGACCGCATTTTAAAACCCACCAGTCAGCCGAAATAGCCGTGTGGTTTAGGGATCGCGGAGTCGAAGCAATCACCGTATCCTCTGTAGAGATGGCTGAATACTTCATTGACAATGGCTGGCACGATGTGACCATCGCGTTTCCTGTAAATTTGCGGCAAATCAGTCGCTTAAACGTACTGGCCAGACGAGCCCGGATAAATTCTCTCGTTGAATCAGAAATGGTCGTTCGATGCATGGACGACACCCTAGACGAAAATGTTGCAGCCTGGTTGAAGATCGACGCAGGATACCATCGAACAGGACTTCCTTGGGACGATGATGCATCTATCGCAAAAATAGCTTTGGCTGTAAGAAAATCTGAACACTTACAACTACGGGGCATCTTGACTCACGCAGGACACACGTACGGATCAGGATCACCTGAGCATATCCGGGCCATATATTCGCAAGTACTCAATCGGATGAAGACGGTCAAGCGTAAACTGAAATCGATGGGCATGGAAGTAGGCATCTCAGTTGGCGATACACCTGGTTGTAGCATTGTCGATGATTTTGGTGATGTGGACGAGATAAGACCAGGAAACTTCGTATTCTTTGATCTTTCCCAACTAGCTTTCGGATCCTGCCGATTGGAAGATATAGCCGTCGCAGTTGCTTGCCCTGTGGTAGCAATGCACGCAGACCGTAAACAGATAATTATTTATGGAGGGGCCATCCACTTTTCGAAAGAATCAATGCTCGGATCGAAAGGGCAGGCTATTTACGGTCAGATCGCAACATTTGAGTCGGGGAGCTGGTCATCCACAAGCGATGGAAACGAGGTCATCTCCCTGTCACAAGAGCATGGAATCGTTCAGGTTACAGATAGTCTATTCGAACGAACCAAAGTCGGTGACATTCTTCTAGTGCTCCCGATTCACTCCTGTTTAACGGCAAATCTGCTTGGTCGTTACTTGACGCTGGATGGAGAGGTAATCGAGATGGCTAAATACTAGGCGCGAGGAATCAAAATCCAGATGTCGGTTAGGATTAATGATGGTGAGTGAACTAGACACCGTTGCATTGGAAAACGTCGGCCAATATCGATTGGTCATCTACTCCGTGCTATAATCTCTCTATCCACGTGAAGGATCAACGCATTTCCCTCTTTTGTATTCAAACCGACAACAACCGTTAAAAGCGTAAAAGGAGTCAACGAGTGAATCTGCACGAATACCAAGCGAAGCGCTTGTTTGCAGAACACGGCCTTCCAATTCCAAGAGGAAAAGTCGCTGCCACCGCCGCTCAAGTCCGAGAGATCGCCCGCGACCTC
>JAUVOB010000377.1 GCA_030599405.1 Chloroflexota bacterium
CGCTGGTTCGCCCAGGAAGATATTCAGGCTGCGTGGGGTGGTCTTGGCGGTTACACCTGCAATAAAAACGTGTTAGCAACCCAGGAATTCCTCGATATCGCGCCCTTCAACCCGGCATTCGCCGAGACGATGGGAATCGTCAAGGACTTCTGGAATGTTCCAGTCTTCGCAGAGTTGCTGACCGTTGCTCAGCAAGAGCTTGGTAACTTCATCGTTGCTGGCGAGGGTACTGCCCAAGAGGCGATGGACAACATCGCCATACAGCATGATGAGATTCTCCGGGATGCCGGACTGATTACCGAGTAAGAAACCTTTATCGATGTTCGTTAGTTGGGGAGGTAGCGCTGGCTACCTCCCCTTTTGTTAGCGCTGACGTATTGCAAGTCTCTGGGTACGCAAGCCGCGCACTGTCATGTCCGGTAACGCCGGACGGCTTAAACTATTAGCGAGCTATCATTCCTCGATCAGGTATTGAAGAGATAATTATGTCAACTCAAGTAAGCACACAAGTTGAAACTGCCCCGACAGGTGAACCTAAACGAAAGCGTCGATCCTTGAGCGATGTGTCTATCCGCAATTTGTTCATCTGGCCGACCCTGGTCTTGCTCATTGCTATCAACCTCTTTCCCCTGATGTATAGTCTTTATCTGAGCTTCACCGATTATTCGGCCATCGCCAATGAGGCACCGGTCTGGGTTGCGTTCGAGAATTTCGGACGTGTTTTAGGTGATGAGAAGATGTGGGGGTTTTTCTCGACGACCGGGAAATTCGTACTTTTCTCGGTTGGGTTAGAGCTTATTCTGGGGTTTGCCCTCGCTTTGATGATCAAGGAATCTTTCACCGGCAGCGGAATCATCACCACCTTGATCCTGGTTCCTATGATGCTCTCGCCGGTCGTGGTGGGTTTATTTTGGAAGCTTATGTACAACCCCACCTTCGGTTATTTTAATTATCTTCTCGGCTTTACAAACGCTGCCACCGGTCCGGATATGCTGGCCAGCAGGTTTGCGGGTGAAATTGTACCCGACCTTGCCTTGTTTTCCGTGATTCTGGTCGACGTCTGGATGTGGACGCCCTTCGTCATGTTGCTCATCTTGTCCGGTCTGAAGGCCATTCCTGAGTATCTTTACGAGGCTGCGGCCATCGATCGAGCCAGTTCCTGGTTCCAATTTTGGCGAATCACCGTGCCGCAGGTCGCGCCTCTGGTGCTCATCGCTGTCCTCTTCCGTACCATCGAAGCGATCAACAAATCTTTCGATCTTGTCATGGGCTTGACCAGCGGTGGTCCCGGCACCCAGACGGAAGTGATCGGCGTCCAGCTCTATCGCCAGGCATTCCTTGGCCAGTGGCGGACCGGCAGAGCCAGTGCATTAGCTTACATCGTCCTTATTATCGTAATCGCGGTCAGCAATCTCTATATCCGCTATCTCAATAAGATGAGGGGAGAGGATTAGTTATGCCTAGTTTTGAAGAAACCGGACCACGCAACCCGGTTAACGAATCGATTCGGGTAGATAAGGCCAGCCCTCGGGCCAGATTCTTCAGAGGTGTCCGGGCGGCGCTCGTTATCCTGGTTACCCTCGTCATGCTGATACCCGTCTTCGTCATGGGTATTACGGCCTTTAAGTCTCGCTCGGACGTCGTTTCCGTCCCTCCTAAGTTGTTCTTCGAACCGACGTTGGAAGGATTTGTCTTCTTACTGACTGAGCGGTCGCAGCTAGCCCAAGCTGCCCTTGAAGAAGCGAAGGCGAACGCGGATGAGTTGGGTATATTTGACCGGATTGCTCTGAACGCCGGCCAACGAATTAACGGGCCTAGCGATTTTTCCAGACGATTATTGAACTCGTTGATCATCGCCGGGGGATCAACCGTATTCTCAGTTACACTTGGTCTATTCGCTGCTTACGCATTTAGCCGGTTTGACATAGCGGGGAAGGGGGATCTGCTCTTTTTCATATTAAGCACCCGTATGCTGCCGGCGGTTGTAGTCGCCGTTCCGCTTTTTCTCATGTTCCGGCAACTCGGTCTACACGACAGCCACGTTGGCATGATTCTTCTGTATACGGTGTTTAACCTGTCCTTGACGACCTGGTTATTAAAAGGATTCATTGACGAGATTCCAGTGGAATACGAGGAAGCGGCGATGGTGGATGGCTATAGTAGATGGCAATCCTTTTTCAAAATTGTCCTTCCCCAGGCGACGACCGGCATCGCGGCGACGACGGTCTTCGCCATGATCTTTGCTTGGAATGAGTACGCCTTCGCTCTCCTTCTGACCAGCGAGAATGCCCGGACTGCACCTCCGGCAATAGCCACCATGCTGGGGCGTGGTGGTATCGAGTGGTCGGCTATCGCGGCAGGAACGCTAGCGTTTCTGATACCGGTGATCATCATCGTCTTTGCTTTAAGACGTCATCTCCTCAGAGGCGTCACCTTCGGGGCAATTAGACAATAGTTTCCAGGAGATTTTTGGCTCATGGGATGTCGGTCCTAGTGGGACGGACGTAATGAATCAAACTGAGTAATATCATTATGGCGACAATAGAACTGCAAAAAGTAGAGAAGAAATTCGGCGATTTCCAGGCGGTCCGGCCAATGGACCTGACCATTAATGACGGGGAATTCGTCGTCCTCCTCGGCCCGTCCGGTTGTGGAAAGACGACCACCCTGAGAATGATCTCAGGTTTGGAGTCGGTGACCGGGGGAAAAATCCTGGTAGA
>JAUVOB010000373.1 GCA_030599405.1 Chloroflexota bacterium
AGCGGCTCGGGCAAATATCGAGCCGGCGATCTTCAGGGTGAAACGGTCGAAGTGTCAATCAGCGGTTCGGGCGATGCTCCGGGTTGGGCAACTGATTCTCTTGATGCAGACATCAGCGGCAGCGGCTCGGTGGATTACTACGGACGGCCGTCGATCAATATGTCTGGCAGTGGTTCCGGCAACATAAATAATCGGGGAGAGAAATAAACGTCTATACTTCGTGGAGCACCACCTTGAATGTAACCCATGGTTGGATCCTGGACGATAACCCAGGATCCGACCTAGAGTTGGGCAGATATGGATCGGCTCTGGTGGACCTGTACTAGACGATGGTCGTCCCCCCAGTAATTTTGACCAGATGATCCAGGGCCTCACTCCGGATGAAGAGACCTGGATTTTCAGTCCGTTTATCAGCCACTGCGGGGAGCGATACCAGAGACTGGTGAAATCATTATTGGTCAGCTAATAGTCTAGAAAGGAGAAATACAAGATGGCAACCGAATCTTATTCAAAAGAGCAAAGCAAGGAGAAACAGCGTCAGGCGTCAGCGCTTTCTGGTGGTATTTTTCTCATTAGCCTCGGCGTTTTAATAGTTACGGGCTGGTGGTGGCCCGGCATAATGGTTGCAATCGGTCTCTCCAGCGGTGCGGCGCTGATCTTTCGAGGTAAAACCTGGCAAGGCATCGGCACACTGGCCTTCTTCTGTGGGATCGCCGTCATTGTCGAAATCGCGCGGGAGACAGATATCTCTGGAACCGTCGTCGGCGGTATGATTCTGGTCGGCATCGGCATCATCATCCTGCTCAAGGCCTTTTTATTCCGCGAGTAATAGACATGAAGAGTGGACCATTCCGCAGGAGGCCCACTCTTTGACACAGACGCAACAAGAGCCTTCCCTCTTCCTTTGGATTCCGAGGCGACCGCTTCAGGAACAAATCGGCGACGCTCTACGTTCCCAGAATTTTGGCCGTCTTGTTGTCATTTAGTGGTTTGGTGCATCCAATAAGATCTATTGCAATTATTCTTGCGCCCAACTACGAAGCGATAATATCTCCGGCCTATCTCCTGCCTTTTGCTGTGGAATTATTCCTTTCCTTATGACTTTTGTTGAAAGGTGTAAACGTCCAACTGACGCAATAGCTGCACAGCAACGCTGTTTCGAATTGGCGATGGATGATGTTTTGGGGCAAATAATTAAGAATTTCTATCAACAAAGGAGGGACGAATACATAGATGAAAGCGATTGTATATACAAAATACGGACCATTGCGCGCGCAATAAACCAAAATCACAACATTCGAAAGCACATAATTATGACAGGAGGCAAATAAAATGAAGGCGATCGTCCAAGAAGCGTACGGGTCAACTGATGATGTATTAGAACTCAGGGAGATCGATAAGCCGGTGGTTAAGGATGACGACGTGATGCTGCGCGTTCACGCAGTGGCACTCCACGCGGGTGACGCGCTCATGTTGAGAGGCGTGCCGTACCTCATGCGCCCGGCGATCGGGCTGCTCAAACCGAAGAACCGTGTTCCGGGAACGGATGTGGCAGGGCACGTTGAGGCAGTGGGCAAGAACGTGAAGCAGTTTCAACCAGGTGATGAGGTATTCGGCACGTGCAGCGGCGCCTGCGCCGAGTTTGCGTGTGCTCGAGAGGACAAGTTCGTGATAAAGCCGGCCAACCTCACGTTTGACCAGGCCTCGGCCATAACCACTTCCGCCGCTACCGCACTCCATGGTCTTCGCGATGCGGGAAAGATAGAGACAGGGCAGAAGGTCTTGATCATCGGTGCATCAGGAGGCGTGGGAACGTTCGCGGTACAGATTGCGAAATCGTACGACACTGAGGTGACTGGTATGTGCAGCACGAGGAATGTGGACATGGTCCGATCGATCGGCGCAGACCATGTCATTGATTACACCCAAGAGGACTTCACCAAGAGTGACGAGCGCTATGACCTGATAATCGACATCGCCGGGAACCGTTCGTTGTCACAACTCAGGAACACGCTAGAACCCAAGGGGACTCTCGTACTTCTCGGTGGTAAGGGCGGTCCTTGGCTCAATGGTTTGGGTCGTTCGATCCTTGGGCACGTGTCGTCACCGTTCTTTAGCCAGAGTACGCGCTTCTTCATATCGTTCCCGAATAATGAGGACCTGGTTGTTCTGAAGGAGTTCGTTGAATCGGGCAAAGTCACACCCGTCATCGACAGAACATATCCGCTGAGCGAGACCCCTGAGGCTCTCGCTTATGTCGAAGAGGGACACACCCAAGGAAAGACCGTCATCACCGTCTAGGACGCCGACCGCGGAGGGCACCTAAAAAGTCAGGCCCGCGGTCATCCTTAACCGAGCCGAAACGGCCCGCATAAAATCCGCACCCTAGAGAAGCATACTATGTCCACGCCCACGGCGGATCAGGAGAACACCATAAAGGTGATCGTCCAAGACAAGTACGGGTCACCTGATTATGTCCTAGTCGTTAAGAGGAATACTTATGAAAGCAATTGTATGGACAAAATACGGACCACCGGATGTTCTTCAGCTCAAAGAGGTAGAAAAACCTACTCCCAAGGACAATGAAGTACTGATAAGAATAGTTGCGACCACAGTAACAGCAGGGGACTGTGAACTTCGAGGTCTCAAATTCCCAATCTACCTCAGTCTCCCCATGCGAATATGGATAGGTTTCACAAAACCAAGAAGTAATACCATACCAGGGACTGAGCTAGCCGGAGAAATTGAAGCA
>JAUVOB010000153.1 GCA_030599405.1 Chloroflexota bacterium
GTGGCGTTGGCCACGAACGCGTCCATCTTCGTTCAGGCGGCTGAAAAATGTAACACTCCAAGACCCATCTTTTTCATAAGGGCGACACCTTCCGACCAATGGTGGTAATGACGACATGTCACATCGCCCGTTCCGCCTTCCTCGATTACTCCGGGAGTATGGGTGATTCGATCCCTAACGATTCCCCCATCCCTTCATCGTTCAACACCCCCTCGACCTGATAACAGGTAGCAGTGGTCTCCTTTGTGAAGCTTCTAGAAATGCACGTAATCCTACCCCGCTATATCCAATTAGGCTCCCGATATTCACCGAACACATTACGAAATACTCTGGTTATTTCACCTAGAGTAGCATAAGCCTTGACCGCCTCTAAGATGAAGGGCATGGTGTTCTCGGAACCCTGGGCAGCGTGCCGCAACGCTTCAAGCTTTGCTTCAACGACCTCGTTATCGCGATCTTGCCGGAGTATCTCCAGGCGCTGCACTTGTCGCTGATAACCTTGCGGATCCATAGCCAGAATCGGTATCGACAGATCTTCATCAGGATCAACATAGCCGTTTACGCCAACGATTATCCGCTCATTGGTGTCCGTCTCCCGCTGGTACTGGTAGGCGGCCGCGGCGATCTCGCTCTGGAAAAAGCCTTGATCGATCGCCGGAAGAACACCGCCTAAGTCATCGACTTCCTTCCAGTAATCGTAGACTTGTTTCTCCATCTTATTGGTCTCGTGTTCGATGTAAAACGAGCCAGCAAGGGGATCTACCGTGTTGGCTACGCCGCTCTCCTCGGCAATTATCTGCTGTGTGCGTAAGGCCACGGTTACGGCGTCCTCGCTGGGTAAGGCCCAGGCTTCATCCATACTGTTTGTGTGCAGGCTCTGGGTGCCGCCTAGTACAGCCGCCAGGGCCTGGATCGTCACCCGGACGATGTTGTTTTCGGGTTGTTGCGCCGTCAGGGAAACGCCGGCCGTCTGGGTATGGAACCGGCAAATCCAGGAGCGTGGGTTCTTTGCTCCGAAGGTTTCGCGGATCTCTCTGGCCCAAATACGACGGGCCGCTCGATACTTGGCTATCTCCTCGAAGAAATCATTATGAGCGTTGAAGAATAGGCTGAGTCTCGGTGCGAAATCATCGATATCAAGCCCTCTCTCCAGGCTCCAACGCACATATTCCAGGCCGTCGCCCAAAGTAAAGGCCAATTCCTGTGCAGCTGTAGCCCCAGCTTCCCTGATGTGGTATCCGCTGATGGAGATGGTGTTCCATTGAGGTAAGTTATTCGTGCCGTATTCGATCGTATCAACGACAAGGCGCATCGACGGTTCTGGAGGGAATATGTACTCTTTTTGGGCTATATACTCCTTGAGAATGTCGTTTTGAAGCGTTCCACGGAGCTTATCCATGGTGACGCCCTGCTTTTCGGCCGCGACGATATACATTGCCCATATGATGGCCGCCGGGCTGTTTATGGTCATACTGGTACTAACCTGGTCAAGGGGAATGCCATCGAAGAGAAGTTCCATGTCGCGCAGGCTGCTGATGGCCACGCCGCACTTGCCAAACTCACCCAGGGCTTCAGGATCGTCGCTGTCGTAACCCATAAGGGTCGGTAGGTCGAAGGCGACAGACAGGCCCATGTTTCCCTGATTTAGAAGATATTTATAGCGTTCGTTGGTCTCCTCGGCCGAGCCAAAGCCAGCAAACATTCGCATTGTCCATGGGCGACCTCGGTAGAGGGAGGCATGGATGCCTCGAGTGTATGGGTATTGGCCCGGGTTTCCCAGATCGGACATGTAATCGAGATCGGCTACATCCAACGGCGTATAGAGACGCTTAATAGACTCGCCGGAAGTTGTGGTGAATTTTTCTCGCCTTTCCGGAAATCGAGCCTGGTTTTGCTGCAGGTTTGTCTCTTCCCACTTCTCTACCTTCTGCGCTAGATCTTCAAGCTTTTGCTTGTCATACATTCAAACTTTCTCCCAATCGCGACCGATAAATATGCACTAACCCATTCATTATGTTAAGCTCACTGGTATTGTTTGACTCGATATCACGCTGTCGGAAATCAATAACCAAAACGAAGTTTGGCAAAAAAGAGTCCATAACCGGTAAACCTTCCGTTTCGTTCATGCTTCTCTACCTGGATCTCAAAGGTTAGGCAACGATCCATCAGCCTACCCGTATCTGTCTTCGAGGCGTTGTCTTCGAACAAAGATTATACTGAACCGTAATTAGCCTGACGAGTGGCAAGAATATAGCGATTCGCCATCAAAGTTTGACCCATGGGTATCGGATTGTTCTCTTGGATGCTGGCGGGCAAATTGTCCGCGCGATGATAAATTGGATCTAGGACGGATGGTTATCAAAGGGATGGCGACCTTCTTGCGTGGGTTGGACGTGGTTGCTGGCAGATATACCATCAGTTAGAATGCCGCACCTGGTGGACAGCGAGCTTTGACCGAATTAACGAACATCTCACCGACCGAACAACCCCAAGTGCCGGTTCCGCTGAGCGAAGATAGCGGCATCGTCCGTGCGGCTGCGGTGCTGGCGATCGGTAACATAACCAGTAGGGTGCTTGGGCTGGCCCGAGAAATCGTTAAATCCAACCTCTATGGCACGTCCAGCTTGCTTGGAGCCTACACGGTAGCCGTGCTGGTGCCAATGACCCTCTTCAACCTGATAACGGGCGGGGAGATGGTGAGCTCATCTCTAGTACCTGTCTTCAGTGACTACGCGGCCAAGGAGAAGCGACCGGAACTATGGCGCGTTGTCTCCATGGTTCTAAGCATGGCATCAGCCATACTCATCATCATTGTGATTCTGGTTATTTGGTTCGCCCCACAGGTTGCCTGGCTTGCCGGGGCGCGAAACTTTGACGATCAGACCCTGGCTCCAATTACCGTGAAGTTGATGCGCCTGGCAACGCCGGCGGTGCTCTTTCTAAGCATTTCCAGTGTGTTGACGGGCGTATTGCTGGCCTTGAAGCGATTTACGCTGCCGGCATTTACTGGCGCTGTCTTTAACGGCACCATCGTAGTGGTGGTCTTGCTCCGGCCTGAGGAAATCAGCAGCTTGGTTTGGGGATTGCTGTTGGGATCGTTTCTACAGATCATTTTCCAGGCGCCTGGCCTTCGAGATGGCCACATTCGCCTTACTTACTACTGGCGACACCCGGCTGTTCGACGGATTATCACCTTATACGCGCCGATCGTTGTAGCACTTGTCGTAAATCAGATAGCTATTTGGATTAGCTATAATCTGGCCATTACAACTGGGGACAACAGCGTAACCTATATGACCTACGCCACCACTCTCTACCAGTTTCCGCTTGGCCTCGTCGTCACCGCCGTATCGATCGCAACGTTGCCGACCCTGTCACGCCTCGCCACTTCCTATCGCGAAGCTGTCGAAAGTCATTCGGACGATGCAACCCAGCGCCTAAGCGAATATAAGGAGACGCTGGCCGGTGGTCTGCGGCTCGTAATCACGCTGATATTGCCAGCCGCGGCCGGTCTATTTGCCCTGGCCGTTCCAATCATCGCCTTACTGCTCGAACATGGCCAATTCACCTCGGATGATACGGTGATAACCGCCAGAGTATTGCGAGTCTACATCATCGGATTAGTATTCGCCGCGGTTGACCAGATGCTCGTTATCGCCTCGTACGCTCGCAAAGATACCTGGCGCCCTGCTCTAGTCGGAGTGATAAGCATCGTAATCTACACGATCACCGCGTTCGCCCTAATCAAGCCCCTCGGGCTCTTAAGTCTTATGGTCGCCGACGCTGTAAAGCATGGAGTTCATACCCTCATTATGATTTGGATTTTACGCCGGCAGGTAGGCAACCTCTCCGGTTACCAAATCGGCGCCGCATTGTTGAAATCAATAGTGGCTGCAATATCTGTCGGGATCGCCGCGTACATATGCGCCACTTTGCTGAGCGGCGTGTTCGAACACGACACTTTCCTTTCCAGGCTAGCTATCGTAGCGGCGGCCGGATTTGCTGGCGTCTTGACCTTTCTCATCGCCGTCTTCGCTCTCGATATCAGGGACGCCAAATCATTGAAGCAGCTGGTGCCCAAAAAAGCTCCCAAAACAGCTTCATAAACCACTTCTCCTCTCTTTTATAAAGCCCATAAATCGGGTACAATGCCATGAACTGTTTCCCGTTAGCGTTGAGATAGGCTTAGACTCCGCAACATACATAAGCCTTGTGCCAGATCAAGAATTTAAAGGGAGAGGAAAGTGGCTGATCAAGCATTCCAACTAGTACTTAGGAAGGGACCGCGACCAGGGCAGATTTTCCCGTTATCGGAAGATTCGGTCTCGATAGGACGAGATCCCGTATCTGACATCGTCATCGATGATCCGGAAATATCTCGCCATCATGCGCGACTTTCTATTGGACCGGCCGGTTATTATCTGCAAGACATGGCTAGCACCAATGGCAGCTTCGTGGATGGTGAGAGATTGGGTGGCGAGCCTGTCGCTCTGAATGCGGGACAGGTGATTATGTTCGGGAGTAATGTGACCATGGTGTACCAGGCCATACCGGAATCCGATCCGATGGCTACTGTCGTTGCTCCTGTATCGATTCCTTTTGAAGAGGAGCTCACTCCTGACGAGACCGTTGAACCACCTGAACCTGAACTGCCTGAGGGCGAAGATGAGGTGGTAATTGCCGAGGTCGTTGCGTCAGAATCCCTTGAGGTCGAAGAGGAAGAAATCGCAGTCGATGGTGCTGCTCCAGATTTATTTGAGGTTGAAGAGGAAGTTATAGTTGCCGAAGCCGTAGTTGCAGAACCAGAACTGCTTATCGAAGAACCTGACGATGACGAAGATATGGCGACAATTATCGACGAGCCGGTTATCGTCGAAGAGCCTTTACCAGAGCCTGAAATCGAGCCGGGTATATCTGAGGGATTTCCAACATTCGACGACGCAGATGCTGAACCTGCTGAGGCAATCGATGAGGAGGCCGTGCCACCACCCTTACTCTTTGAGGAGCCAGAGCCGGAATCAGAAATGATACAGGAACCGGAAGTGGCGGCTACCATTATCGAAGAACCCGTACCCCCACCCGACTAGGGCCTAGACGCGACGATGCCTGACGTTGGTTTCGAACCAGTGATGGAGTCCCCGACCGAAACGACGGAGCCGAGCGATGA